>CAIYYE010000575.1 GCA_903930395.1 uncultured beta proteobacterium | reverse complement strand
GCGATCAGCGCGGTGACGGCCGCCGTTTCGCCGAGCAGATGGGAGACGGTCGGCTGATAGTCGCGACCAGCCTGCATCTGCTGCCAGGCGTCGCCGAGATAGACGATGGCGCCGCGAATGTCGAGGCTCTCGAAGATGAAGCGGCGGACGGTGCTTTCACTCATTTCAATAATGTCGCATAGTTTTCCGGCGAAAAGCCGACGATCAGCTGACTGCCGATATCGAGCACCGGTCGTTTGATCAGGCTCGGGTACTGCGCCATCAGTTTCAGCGCTTTTTGCTCGTCGACGCCGGAACGCTCTTCGTCGCTCAGTTTTCGCCACATCAGGCCACGCGTATTGAGCAGCTTTTCCCAGCCGGCGCGGGCATTCCAGTCCGGCAGCTTCGCCTCGGCCACTCCGGCCTTTTTGTAATCGACGAATTCATAAACGACGCCGTTTTCGGTCAGCCAGGTCATGGCTTTCTTCATGGTGTCGCAGTTCTTGATGCCGTATACCCTGACGGTGCTATTCCTGTTCTCGGTCATTTTTATGGTGACTAACTAGTCCTATGTGTGTGGATCGCCAGCTTGCATCAGTCTGGCTTCCTGAATATGCCTGTGACAAGCATTCTAGCAATGTTTCAAACAAACTCTCGGTGCTGACGGGAACGGCTAGGTGTGCATTGCATGCATCTCTTGCCTTTTAATTTTCGCCGACTGGATCACGCACCGCAACGGCACTCCGGTTGCGTCCCGAATGCTTTGCCTCATAGAGCGCATGGTCGGCGCGACCCAGTAATTCGTCGATGTTTCTGTCGGTGGCAGACAGTTCGGCAATGCCTATCGAGACCGTGAAGTGGATGATGCAATTGCCCGGGCCGCTGATCTCGATGGAAGCAACTTTTTCACGCAGGCGTTCAACTGCTTCCAGGGCTTCTGCCGCCGACATGTGCGGGAAGCTGATGGCGAACTCCTCGCCGCCCACGCGGCCAATCAAGTCGGAATCCCGCAGGAGTTCGACGCAGGTGGTGCCGAAGTGCCTGAGGAGCTGGTCACCGACTTCATGGCCGTAGCTGTCGTTGACCGCCTTGAAGTGATCCAGGTCGAGCATGGCCACGGAAATGCGATAGTTGTAGCGCCGGGCGCGGGTTATTTCGAGTTCGGCCTGACTGATGAAATGGCGACGATTGGCCAGTCCCGTCAGGTAGTCATGGTGTGCTTCCTGCTCGAGTTGCGAGGCCAGTGCCTTCTGGATGGTAATGTCCTGTATGACGCCGATGAAGTGGCTGCCTTTGCCGTCCTGACTCAGCACCGGGGTGAAGTAGGCACGTTCGATGAATTCGCTCCCATCCTTGTGCTTGCTGGTCAGTTCTCCCTGCCAGGCTTTGCCGTCGCCAAGGGCGGCCTGAAGCTCACCAAGGCTTTCTTGTGCTGTATTTCCGGCAGTCAGTACTGCCGGGTCTTCTCCGATGAGCTCTGCTTCTGAATAACCCGTCAGCCTGCAGAAGGCCGGGTTGACCTGAATAATCCGGCCTGCGGCGTTGGTGATGATGATGCCTTCCTGTGCGTTATCGAACACACTGGCGGCCAGGCGGCGACCTTCTTCTCGTTGCCTCAAGGCGGCTTGCAACTGGTTGTAGCCGGCGATCAGGGCGCCGATTTCGTCGTCTCGCCCGGTGGGCAATGGGGCTAGCAGTGAGGGGTTGTCGCTCATGGTCTGCAGGCGCGCCGTTGCCTGACGCAGCGGACGGACAACGCTATTGGCCAGCAGGGTGGCGACAAGAGCGAGGCTACCACCGATGATTGCGAGCAGGCCGAGATAACTGATGGCCTTCTCCTTGAGCGAGGTATCGATATCGTCAATAAAAATGCCGGTACCGACGACCCAGTCCCAAGGCTCGAATTTCTCGACGAATGAAAGTTTCGGGTAGCGCTCCAATGTCGGCCCCGACGGCGTAATGTGGGGCCATTCATAGGTGACAAAGCCACTTCCGGCGGTGTTGGCGAGTTGGTTGGTCGCAATTACCAGTGTTGTCCTGCCATCACTTGCCGTCAGCGGTGCGTTGGCTTCCGGGCCGTATTGGACGGCAGATACGTTGGGCATTTGCGGAATATCGACACGTTGCCCATCCAGTTTCGGCTGGGTGGCGTGCATAACCATATATGGCGCGTGTGCGTCCTGAATCCAGAAATATTCGGTGCTGCCGTAGCGCATGGCACGAATGCTCTGCAGAGCCGCGGCCTTCGCCTCGGCTTCGCTCATCTGGCCGGAAACGCTGAGGTCGTGAAAATGGCTAATATTGCTGACGGCCAGTTCGACGAGTTGCCGTGTCTTGAGCTTCTTCTCAGAGAGCAGGCTTTGCCGTTCGCTGGCGACGTAAAGGGTGCCGGTGAGCAGCAAGGAAATAGCGAAAAGGCCGACCATACCCCAGATTCGGTGCTGGACACTCAGTCTCATTCTATCGAGTCCTCCAGACGATGCGTTTCAGGAATATTAGCGCATGGCAATCCGGTTGCTTAGCTTAAATAAATGCTTATCGAGGATTTTGGCAAAAACCGAGGACATTTGTCGGCGAATCATTCCGACTGCAGGAATTTCAGTGGCCAGTGGCGCCGTCGACCTCCCGTGTCATTTCCTTAACTTGGCAAAGGCGCTCGCCATCGCATTGCCAGCAGGTGCCGGCCCGCTACTGCGCGGCTGGGAGCGACTTGGTGGCTGACCCCGGCCTGTCGGCGCGCCGTCGTTGCGTTTGGCCTGGCCCGGTTCGTCGCTCATGCGCATGGTCAGGGCAATGCGCTGGCGTTGCAGGTCGACTTCGAGCACCTTGACCTTGACGATCTGGCCGGCCTTGACCACGGTGTGCGGGTCCTTGACGAAGGTGGTGGACAG
>CAIYYE010000574.1 GCA_903930395.1 uncultured beta proteobacterium | reverse complement strand
GCCTTGGCCTGGACGACCATGGCCTTGAGGTGATCGATATGGCTGTGCACATTGCCATCCGAGAACAGGCCGAGGAAGTGCACAACATTGCGCCCGGCTTTCGCCCCGGCGATGATCTGCTGCCAGGCTTCACCCTGCCAGATGGCGCCGGACGCGATGGCATTGGCGACCAGCGAGGCGCCCTGGCTGTACACCTGACCGGCGCCGATGGCGTTGTGGCCGACTTCGGAATTACCCATGTCGTCATCGGAAGGCATGCCGACGGCGGTGCCGTGGGCGCGCAGACGGATGTTCGGGAAATTCGCGAAGAGGCGGTCCAGGGTCGGCTTGCGGGCAGCAGCGATGGCGCTGCCGACCTCGGTCTTGGGCAGGCCGTAGCCGTCCATGACGATGATGACAACCGGGCCGGGAACACCGGGGAAGGCGGAGAGCTTGTTCAGCATGGGCTGGCTTTCGGCAAAAGCCGACATTTTACCTCCTTGCCGCGACGCACCCCAGCGCCGCGCGGCGGGGCTGAAAGTCACCCGACACGCAAGATTCATTTTTTGCACCGTCCGCCTATGGGATAATCGCGCCCCTTTCCGCAACACCGCAGCAGGCATGGCCAAAGACGCACCGATTCAGTTCAAGGGCACGACCCTCAAGATCATCCAGACGCAACTCCGCAGCACCGACCCCGCCAGGCTACACGCTGCCCTGGCCGAACTGACCGGCAACAGTCCGGACTTTTTCGAGAACGAACTGGCGGTCCTCGATTTCAGCCACACCGACACCCTCGCCGACCTGCCTGACTGGAAGGGCATCTGCCGCCTGCTGGCCGATTCCGGCCTGAGCGCAATTGCCACCTGCGGCCTGCCCGCCGCCCAGGCCGCCAATGCGGCCGCTGCCGGCCTGCCAAGCGTCTCCGGCGACGCTCTCGGCCGCACCCCCCGCAACCGGGTGGCCGAACCGCCGCCACCACCGGCCGCACCAGTTGCCGCACCTGAACTCGCCGCTGTCCCGCCAAGTCCGGAACCACCGCCGCGCACCATCACGCTCGACAAGCCGCTGCGCTCCGGCCAGCGTTTCTACGCCAAGGGTTGCGACCTCATCGTCACCGCCATGATCAGCGCCGGCGCCGAAGTCATTGCCGACGGCCACATCCACGTCTATGCCCCCTTGCGCGGCCGCGCCCTGGCCGGCGCCAGCGGCGACAAGTCGGCCCGCATCTTCACCACCAGCCTGGAGGCCGAACTGGTTTCCGTGGCTGGCATCTACCGCACTTTCGAGGCCGGCGTTCCCGCCGAACTCGCCCGCCAGCCGGCGACGATCTGTCTCGTCGAGGAAGGTGGCAACAGCCGCCTGACCGTTGCCGCCCTGGCCCTCCGTTAATCGCGCGTTTCGACGCGAGCTTTTTTCACCACTTACCCAGCGAGAACACACGTGACCAGAATCATCGTCGTTACTTCCGGCAAGGGCGGGGTCGGCAAGACCACCACCAGCGCCAGCTTTTCCACCGGCCTCGCGCAGCGCGGCT
>CAIYYE010000573.1 GCA_903930395.1 uncultured beta proteobacterium | reverse complement strand
TGGTCACGACGTTACCGTGTTCGAGAAGAGCGACCGTCTCGGTGGCCTGCTCGCCTACGGCATCCCCGACTTCAAGATGGAAAAGACCCTGGTTGACCGTCGCGTCGCCCAGATGGAAGCCGAAGGCGTCAGCTTCAAGACCAAGGTCCTGATCGGCGACAAGAACCTGCCGGCTGGCATCAACAACGATGCCACCACGGTGATTTCGGCCGACCAGCTGAAAGCCGATTTCGATGCGGTGATCCTCGCCGCCGGTTCCGAAGTGCCGCGCGATCTGCCGGTGCCGGGCCGCGAACTGAAGGGCATTTACGCCGCGCTCGAATTCCTCATCCCGCAGAACAAGGAAGTTCAGCAGGGCAAGGCCAATCCGATCAACGTCAAGGGCAAGCACGTCATCGTCATCGGTGGCGGCGATACCGGCTCCGACTGCGTCGGCACCTCGAATCGTCATGGCGCCGCATCGGTCACCCAGTTCGAACTGATGCCGATGCCGCCGGAAGAGGAAAACAAGGAGCTGACCTGGCCGTACTGGCCGTACAAGCTGCGCACTTCTTCCTCGCACGACGAAGGCTGCACACGCGATTTCGCCGTTGCCACCAAGGGCTTCGTTGATGATGGCAAGGGCAACGTCAAGGCGCTCAAGGCCATCCGGCTCGACTGGAAGGACGGCAAGATGAGCGAAGTGGCCGGTTCGGAATTCGAACTGCCCTGCGACAATGCTTTCCTCGCCATGGGCTTCACCAATCCGGTTGGTGGATTGCTGGACGCTTTCGGCGTCGAGAAGGATGCGCGCCAGAATGCCAAAGCGACAACCGATGAAGCCGGCTGCTACAAGACCAATGTCGCCAAGGTCTATGCCGCCGGTGACGTGCGTCGTGGCCAGTCGCTGGTCGTCTGGGCGATCCGCGAGGGTCGTCAGGCAGCCCGCGAAGTCGATCTGTTCCTGATGGGTGCGACGACCCTGCCGCGTTAAGTCGATACCGCTTCACCAAAAACCCCGCCCCCTGAAAAGCCGGCGGGTTTTTTTTGCCTGACGATATCGCTTGCCGCAAAAGTTCTGTTTTAAGGCAGTTTTGGCATCACTGATTTTTGTCTGTGCTCCGGATGTGTCACCGTGTGAGAATATCTGAAGAGTCAAAGGGGGAGTCATGGCAATAGAACTGCAGCCTGCATTGCAGGTAACAACGCCAAGCGGCGTGCTCGACGGGCACATGCTGCTGGTACTCGGCATCATGGTGTTGGCCGGGATACTCGGTGGAGCGGCGAATTATTTCCTGGCGGAAAAGCAGGCAGATCCAGGTCGTCGCGACTGGCTGAAATATCCGGTGTTCGGTGTGGTTGCAGCGCTGACCGTGCCACTCTTTCTCAACATGCTATCGAGCACCCTGCTTGAGGGCGCGCGGACCAAGCCGATCGATTTTTACGTTTTTTCAGGTTTTTGCCTGATCTACGTCGTCGCTTCGCGGCGTTTTTTCGAAAACATGGTGCAGCGCCTCATGGCACAGATTGATCAGGTTCGCCGCGAAGTGGGGCGTATTGAACAGCAAAAGCGAGAAGATCCTGCGGTCGTCGTGCCAAAAGTCAGTAGTGAACTTCCGAAACCGGAGGAACAAGATCCAAAGGACGTCCTTTCCTACAACGATATCGAAATTCTGCGGGTGCTGTCCGAAGGCGGTTTCGTCTATGGAAATCTTGCGGCGATTTGCGACGGCACGGGCTTGGGCAGGGATTTTGTCAGTCAGCGGCTGAGGATCATGAAGGCCTTGGGGGTCATCGAAACCCGGATTAACGACAAGAACGTCCTGCACTGGATCGTTTCTGCTCGAGGCAGGTCGGTGCTGGGCGATATTCTGGGCGGACAGGTGCAGAAAAAGAGCGCCTGACGCTTCTGACCGCATGCTGAAAAAACCCGCCGCGTGAAAAGCCTGCGGGATTTTTGTTTTTTCGACGGGCTTTGCGCTGGATCAAACTTTGATTGCAGCAATGCCGCTCTCGGCTTCGACAGTGCGGGACTATCATGTGAAAATGCGGTTTAACCAATCGCACAAGATCCTGCCCATAATGAATATCGTCATTCTCGCTGCCGGCCAGGGCAAGCGCATGCATTCCAACCTGCCCAAGGTTCTGCATCCGATAGCCGGCAAGCCGCTGGCCCAGCATGTCATCGATACAGCACGTCTGCTGGCCCCGGAAAAACTGATCGTCGTGTACGGTCATGGTGGCGAGGTCGTGCGCGCCACGCTGGCCGCCGATGACATCCTGTGGGCCGAGCAGGCCCAGCAACTGGGAACCGGCCACGCCGTCGCCCAGGCCGTGTCGCAACTCGGCAGTGCCGCGCAGACACTGGTCCTTTACGGTGACGTGCCCTTGACCACGGTCGCGACGCTGAAGCGCCTGCTCCAGGCTGGCAAGGACGGGCTGGCGATCCTCACGGTCGATCTTGCCAACCCAGGGGGCTATGGCCG
>CAIYYE010000572.1 GCA_903930395.1 uncultured beta proteobacterium | reverse complement strand
CCCTTGGCCTTGATGTTCGCCTCCTGGTTGGTCACGGTCTTGCCCTTGATGTTCAATTTGCCGCCTGTTTCGATTGCAACGGTGTCGGACGTCACATCCTTGCTATAGCTTGCATTGCCTTCGCCACCGGCACTCTGGCTCGAACCTTCACCACCCTTGCTTGCCCCGGCCTCGGCGCTAACGCCAAAAGCGGTGGTGGTTTCAGTATTCTTGGCGGCTTTCAGGTTGACGTTACCGCCAGCGTCAAGCGTCGTGTCACCTGACGATTTCAGCTTGGTTCCTTCCAGATTCACATCATTGGCTGCACTGACAGTGATATTGCTTCCCTTGATGCTTCCGGTCTGGGCGGTGCGGCTATCGCTATTTTCCTGGTTGTAACCGGCACTGCCTTCGACACCCTTCTCGCCACCGCCCGATGCAAAGCTTGCGCTGGCCTCGACCCCTTGGTTCGTGCTGGAAACGGTGTCATAGGCGGCCTTGAAATCGACATTGCCGGCGGATTGAATGTCGACTTTGCCCTTGCCTTCAAGATTGGCGCCTTCAAAAGTGGCACCGCCCTTGGTGGTTTTTATGCTGATATTGCCTCCGGCATTCATGCTTCCGGTTCTTGCCGTACTGCTTGTTTCACCGGCCATTTCTCCGGCGTAGTCGGCCTGCACGTCGATAGTCGGCTTGCCCACCAGGCCGACTTTGCCTTCGGCCGATATGTCATGGTTGCTGGACGACGTAGTGGTGCTGTCACGGGCCGCCTGATAATCCAGCGACCCGGCTTCGATCGTGATGTTGCCGCCGGATTCGAACTGCGTACCAATCAGGGTCGTGCTTTCCGTGGACTTCGAGGTGATGTTGCCGCCTGCCTTGTATTTCGAGGTCACGGCGGTGGCGGTGCTTTCGCCTTCACCCGAGACATTGCCCTCGTAACTGGCCTTCGCCCCGGCCGATGCACCGGCATCTGCCGATGTCGACACCCCATCTGCAGCGCTTGCACTTCCGCTGGCACTTGCCTCGGCACCGGCGTAGGCGCCGATCCGTGCCTCGTGCGACTGAGTGTCCGTGCTGCTGTAGGTCGTGTCGTGGATGGCTTCTTCCTTGATGACGCGGGCTGATTGCTCAATGTTCCCACCCGCTTCGATCGAGGTTCCCTGATCGAGGATGGTGTCCGTAGCGGTCCGTTTAAAATTGCCTCCTGCCTTGAAGGTGTTGGTTACGTTGGTAACGGAGCCCTCCACGCTCTTTTCCGATTCATTTGCGGCCCGCAAACCGGCACTGACCTCGGCACTGGCGCTGACACCGGCCTCGGCGCCAATATCGGCACCACCGGTTGTACCTAAAATCCCGCTATTGGCATTGGCGCTTGCACTGGCATTGGCGTTTGCTTCTGCGCTGGCTTCGCCACCCAAGTACAGCCCGGCAGTTGTTTGCGAACTGCTTGAGGTCGTCACGCTGATGTCCTGAGCGGCGCGGTTTTCGATGGTCGTTGCTTCGATATTCATGTCGCCACCGGATTCGATGTTGGCCCCGACGAAGGTCGCTTTTTCCTTGGCCTTCATGTCCAGGTTGCCACCGACTTTGATGGTCGAACTGCTGTTGGTTAGCGTGTAGCTGGATTCGCTCGAACTTTCTGTCCGGGCACCCATGGTTAGCGTGCTTTCGGCACTGGCCTCGGCGGAAGAATTGGCTTCAGCACTGGCGCTTGCCGATGTATTCGGTGTGCCGATGATGCTGTTCCGTTTTCGGGCATCCGCCCCGGCGCTGGCATCAGCACCAGCACTCGCGCCGGCCTCGCTTTGCTCGTAGAAGCCGACCGAGGTCGTCGAGGTCGATGTCGTGCTGTATTCCTCATTGCGGCCGGTAAGCACTTCAATTGAGTTGGCATCGAGTGCGGCATCGCCACCCACAGTCAGATTGGAACCCTGCAGCATCATTACGCCATCGGTCTTGGCTTTGAGGTTGCCGCCAATATTCAGATTCGAGGCAACACTGCTTCTGCTGCCGGACTCTTCGGTTGTGGTGGTAGTTTCAACCAGCTTGACGTTTACCTCGGACGAGGTTTCCGCCGAAGCCTCTGCCGAAGTTGATGCCGAGGCAGAGGCCGTAGCGCGGTTCTTGTTGGCCGAAGCCTTGGCATCGGCTTCCTTCTCGGTATTGGCCTTGGCTTCCGATTCGGTGCCGGCCCCATCGAGTTTCATGAAGCTCGTCGTGGTCGTTGTTGTCTTGGTGCGCTCTTCATCGAGACCATCGAGGATCTTTATGCCGTCCTTGGCGAAGATGTCGGCATTGCCCGCGACGTTGAGATCCGAGCCCTGCAGGACAAATTCCTTGCCAGCCTTGATGTTCAGGTCACCAGATGGCAATTCGGCGAGTTGCCCCTGCAGATCATTGGCTTCAGCCATTTGGGCCTTGTAACTGGCGTATTCGGCCTTGAATTTTTCCTTGAGTGCTGCGGCTTCCGGCGAACCCGGCTTGGCCTTCTTGAACTCGGCTTGCAACGCCATCAGCTTATCGGTGGATTCCCCGATCGCCTTGTTCTTTGACTGCATTTCGGTGAGCAGGGCAACGCGTTTTTCTTGGTCCTCGGCCTTGCCGACCTGAATAGTCGAACCTTTGTTGGTGCCCTTGAAGTTCTCGCTGGTCGTCGTTTCGCTACCAACCAGGCCACCACCCACACCAATACCTGATTTCTCGCTGGTACTGGTCGTGGTGACCTTGTCCTGACGGGCTTCAACCAGGAAACTGCCACCAGCATCAACATCGAGACCGCCATCGGCTTCGACGTTACTGCCGGCAATGACTGTGTCGCCACCGCTCTTCAAGCTCAGCTTGCCACCCGACTTCAGGTTGGACCCGATGTTGGTTTCGCTCGAGACCGTGGTCGAGGTTGTTCCGGAGGACAGTTCGGTCAGGCTGAGCGTGCTGTCCTCGCTAACGCTGCTGGTCGTTGTTTTATCGACGATGGTATCGAAGCGAATATTGCCACCGGCGGACAGAGACGCGTCTCCCTCGGCTGACACGTCGGCACCAATGACCGTGATGTCCTGGTTGGCATCCATGGCCAGATTGCCACTGGCGGAAATGCCGGCGGTCTTTCCGATCGTGGTGCTGTAGGACGTGTCGTTACCGTCGCCCATTGTCATGGTTTCGTTGACGATGCTGCCTTCCGTTGAAGTCAGGCTGACGTCACCACCCTGGATATTGCCGCTGGTATTGGTAATGTCGCCTTTTACCTCGACAGTCAAAGTGTCTCCACCCTGAATGGTGCCGCCGGTGTTGCTCAAGGCATCGCCACTGATACTGACGTTATCGGCTGCGATAACTGCGCCTCCGATAATCATGTCGCGGGTCGATTGAGCCAGGTAGACGCGAGGTGCCAGAACTCGCTGGCCGGCCACGACCACCTCTTCCATCCAGACGATATCCTCGTTCAATCCAGCAATCTGGCTGGCGGAGAGTGGCTGTCCGAACACCAGACCGAGGTCCTTGCCCTGATTGACTGCCTGATCCATCAGCGTTTGCATCTGTGCCGCCTCATCCCCGTAACCCTTGAGGACATTGCTGCCTGTTTGTTGAATCAACTGCTGACGAATCAAATAGGCTTCGTAGTTCGAGTCACCTAGGCGCCGCTGTATCGTGTCCGGATTGAAACCATATCGCTCGGCCAGATAGTTTGAGCCGACGAAGTTTGAACCGACGGCAAATAGCGGGTTTACTTCAATCAGATAGTTGGTTGATGGATTCCTGCTAGGTACGAAATAGCCGTTTGGATTGCTCGGCAGAGTCAGATTTATGCCGGCAAAGCTGAGCGTTGTGCCGGGGACGATCACCACCTTGTTCGCCAGTGATGCGCTTCCGGAATCAAGGACGACATCGCCACTTGCACCGTTCGTTCCCGAACTTCCGGCAACATTCGTTGCACCGGTGGCGGTGCTGCTGGAACTGCTACGCGCATCGACACTCCCGCTCGTTGAGCTGCCTGCTTTGGCATTGCCCGGATCGTTCGGCCAAGGTGAGCCGACGTTATTCAGCGTGCCACCTGAAAAATTGAAATTACTCGCAAAAATACCGGCGCCAAATGATTGTGTCGTGACGGCGCCCGACATGGCCGAACCCCAATCCTGAGCATGACGGACCGCTGCCATGCGGTCACCTTCTGCCTCGCCAGACGTTCGGGAGTAGTTCGCGCCGCGTCCGAAATTCGCCCAACCATTGCCGGGGTCATACTCACCCCACTCATTATGAGTATCGTCAACAATTCTTGAGTAATTGGCATTGCTACTGCCTCTGCCCCAGAACTCGTAACGGGTATATTGCGTACCCCATCCGGAGACATAGCTATCTTCGACCCTGATCAGCTGAGTTTTGTAGCTGTATTTGTAGAGCGCCAAGTCTTCGTTGGTGAACGTACCGGCCCCCGAAATATTGACCGTAGGCGCCGAAATGACGGCGATGTAGTTCCGGCCAGTACCACTGCCGTAATTGATATTCAAACTGATATTCACGCCGTTGGCGATGATTTGCGCCTTGGGCATCGTCGACAGGTCATTGGTTGAGATGCCGTTCAATTGTTCCTGACGATCAAAATTCCATTCATAAACCCAAATGTATGCGTCGCTATACACAGCACCTTCATTGAGTAGCCGATCCACATCCCGGTAGCTATTCGTGTTCTCAAGCCCACCCAGACTTTTGGTAATGCTCACTCCATTTGCCAGAGTCGTCTCGTTGACGAAGGCATTGGTCGTCGTGATGTTGATATTGCCGTTGGTGACGACCGTGTTGTTGTTGGTGAAGTTGGCGCTGTTTGTGGTCAGCGTGCCGCCACTGTCGATGGTGCCGGTAATGGCGCGATTGATGATGGTGCCGCCAGCCGCATCGAGGTTCATCGCCGTGCCGGCGTAGAGGGCGCCGCTATTGTCAATGTTGCCTCCCCCTGTTGTTGCGAGCGCAAGGGTGGCCTGCGAAGATAGGCCGCCAGTATTGCGGTTGAAGATATTTCCGGCGGACATGCTGAAGTTCCCGCTGGAGTGGATGGCACCATAGTTTTCGAGCACGCCACTGGCCGTGAGCGTACTGCTGCCAATGGTCATCGCACCGAAAATCAGGGCGTTGGCGTTGCTGGCGTTTCCGTTCAATAGATTGTTAACGTTGATTGTCGCGCCGGTATCTGCGTAGATCTTGCCCTGATTGTCGAGATTGGCACCGCTCAGTGCCAGCGTGCTGCCGCCAAAGAGGATGCCGCTGGTTGCATTGCTCAGGTCGACAACATGCGCAGCACCGCCGAGCGTCAGGCTCGTGCCCGACTGAATGCGGCCGGCGTTGCTTAGGGCGAAGCTGGACTGTCCGGTCGTCATGCTCAGCAGGTCGTCGCTCAGGACTTTTCCGCTTGCGGTATTCGAGACATTGCCGCCGGTGACGATAGTCATGTCGTCGACACTATGAATCTGGCCGCTGTTGCTCAGCGTTGTGCCACTGTTGCTGGTGGTGGTCAGGTTGAGAAGGCCGCCGCCGTCGATATTGCCGCTGTTGTTCAGCGACGTAGCACTCAGGGCCAGCGTATCGTTGCTGCCGGATGCCTTGATCGTGCCACTGTTGCTCAATGTGCTTGTGCTGGAAAGATTTAATCCGCCTGCTGATTGCAGCGCTCCTTGATTGTCGACGGGGCCGCTGAAGTTCAGGCTGCCATCATCACCCGCAACGGTCGACAGCAAAAACCGCGCAGAAACGCCACTGTTGGTGAAAGTGCTGCCGGAGATGGTTGCGCCGGTGGTTGCCTGAACGGTACCGGCATTGCTCAATGCACCTCCGCTCAGTGCCAGCGTGCTACCGGCATAGACGACGCCGCTGCTGGTATTGCTCAGGTTGACCACATGCCCTGCGCTGCCGAGCGTCAGGCTAGTGCCCGACTGAATGCGGCCGGCGTTGCTTATGGCGAAGCTGGACTGTCCGGTCGTCACGCTCAGCAGGTCGTCGCTCAGGATTTTGCCGGTAGCGGTATTCGAGACATTGCCGCCGGTGACGATAGTCAAGTCGTCGACACTATGAATCTGGCCGCTGTTGCTCAGCGTTGTGCCACTGTTGCTGGTAGCGGTCAGGTTGAGAAGGCCGCCGCCGTCGATATTGCCCGTGTTGGTCAGCGTTGTAGCGCTTAGGGCCAGTGTGTCATTGCTGCCTGATGCCTTGATCGTGCCGCTGTTGTTCAATGTGCTGCTGCTGGCAACACTTAATCCGCCTGCTGATTGCAGGGTGCCTTGATTGTCGACGGCACCGCTGAAGTTCAGATTGCCATCACTGCCCGCGACGGTCGACAGCAAAAACCGCGCAGACACGCCACTATTGGTGAAGGTGCTGCCAGTGACGGAGGCGCCGGTGGCTGCCTGGACCTCTCCGCTGTTGAGCACGCTGCCGCCCGATAGATCGAGATCAGCGGCGGTCAGGATAGTGCCAGCGTTGGCGAGACTGAGCAGATGGCCTGACTGGCCAAGTACGAGACGGCCGGTGGCCTGGATCAGGCCGGTATTGTCGAGCGAGAAAGCAGACCCTGCCGAAGTAACCGTGATGGCAGAATCGCCGATAATCCGACCCGTGCTGCTATTGGTCATCTGGTTGCCAACGCTGAACAAGGTGGCGCCACCGCCCTGTATGCTGCCCGAATTATTGATGCTGTTACCGACAGTGTCACTACCGGCCAGTGTCAGCGCCCCACCGCCATCGATAATGCCGCTATTGTCAATGCGCAGCGCCGTGACGGTGAGTGCCTCATCGCTGCCGCCCTGGGCTGCATGCAGGGCGAACAAGTTGCCGCTATTGGTGAACGTGCCACCACTGGTCAGGCTCAATGCACCAGCTGACTGCAAGGTGCCTTGATTGTCGACGGCACCGCTGAAGTTCAGACTGCCATCCCCCCCGGCGACGGTCGACAGCAAAAACCGCGCAGAAACGCCACTGTTGGTGAAGGTGCTGCCAGTAACGATGGCACCAGCGCTTGCTTGAACGGCGCCGGCATTGCTGAGTGCAGCCGCCGTGATGCTCAGGCTGTTCGCTAGAAT
>CAIYYE010000571.1 GCA_903930395.1 uncultured beta proteobacterium | reverse complement strand
TGGCCCTGGCCCGGCTGCTCATCAGCGAAAAGCGCTACGACGAGGCGCGCCGCCATTTCGACCGCCTGATCCAGGACAACCCGGACAGTCCTGAGGTCATTTATCCGGTCGCCATGCTCGCCCTGCAACACGGCGACACGAGCACCGGCCGCAAGCAGCTTGAACGCCTGCTGGGCACCGACTTCGCGGACAAGAGCAGCATCCACTTCTTCCTCGGCCAGCTCGACCAGGAGCAGAACAAGGCCGACGCCGCGGCCGAACATTTCCGCCAGGTCACGGTTGGCGAACAATACATCGCGGCCCGCTCGCGGCTGGCCCAGATCCTCCTCCAGCAGGGCAAGCTCAATGAAGCCGTTGAACTGCTGCGCGACACACGCGGCGGAACGCCCGGTGAGCGCACCCAGCTGATCCTCGCCGAATCGCAGATCCTGCGTGAAGCCGGCCGCCACAAGGATGCCTATGCCGTTCTCGAAGCCGCCCTCAAGAGCCAGCCGGACAACCCGGAACTGCTCTACGAAACGGCCCTGACCGCCGAGCGCATCGGCCAGCCGGAAGTGCTCGAAACCCATCTCAGGCACCTGCTCAGCCTCAAGCCGGATCATGCCCATGCCCTGAACGCCCTCGGCTACTCATGGACCGAGCGCAACATCCGCCTGCCAGAAGCCCGCGACCTGATTGCCAAGGCACTGAGCCTGACGCCGGAAGACCCCTTCATCATGGACAGCATGGGCTGGGTGCTCTACCGCCAGGGCAAGCTGCCGGAAGCCCTGAAAACCCTGGAGCAAGCCTATCGCATCAAGGCCGACCCGGAAATCGCCGCCCACCTCGGCGAAGTCTTGTGGACACTGAATCGCAAGGACGAAGCCCGCCGCCTCCTGACCGAGGCCGCCAAGGCCAATCCGGACAATGAAGTCCTGAGCGCCGCCCTCAAGAAATTCCTGCCTTGACCTTGCGCTTTGCCCTGCTCTTCGCTGTCAGCCTGCTGAGCGGCTGCGCCAGCCTGCCGCCAGCCCAGCCGCTACAGCGCGATGCGCTGCGCAGCTTCGTGCTTGAAGGGCGTTTTGCCCTGCGCGTCACCCTGCCCGGCCAGGCCGCACAAAACTCCGGTGGCCGCCTGACCTGGACGCACGAGAGAGCCGGCGACCGCGTCCTGCTCTCCAGTCCGCTCGGCTACGGCCTGGCCGAAATCGAGACGACGCCGGAAATTTCACGGCTGCGCATGGCCGACGGCAAGACACGCGAATCCAGCGATCCCGATGCCCTGACCGAAGACGTCACCGGCCAGCGCCTGCCGGTCAGTCGCCTCCCCGCCTGGTTGCTCGGCCGTTCGCACAGCTCGGCACAGATCACCGCGGATGCCCTCGGCCGCCCGAGCCGCCTGCTCGAGGATGGCTGGCAAGTCGATTACAGCTTCGAGGATGACGACCCGCAGGCGCTGCCCGCCCGAGTCAACTTGTCGCGCCTGGGCGAAATCGAACTGCGCCTGCGCATCGAAGCATGGAAGGAAGCACCATGAGCGACTGGAACTGGCACAGCGCCTGGCCGGCCCCGGCCAAGCTCAACCTTTTCCTGCACGTTGTCGGTCGGCGGGCTGACGGCTATCACCTGCTGCAAACCGTCTTCCGTTTCATCGACCGCGCCGACACGTTACGTTTCGCCCCCCGCGACGATGATCAAATCGTCCTCGCCACACCGATTCCCGGCGTGCCCGCCGACACCGACCTGACCGTGCGCGCCGCCCGCCTGCTGCAACAGGCCTCCGGCTGCCGTCAGGGCGCCACCATCCATCTCGACAAGCAATTGCCGATGGGCGGCGGCCTCGGTGGCGGCTCCGCCGATGCCGCCACCGTCCTGCTCGCCCTGAACCATCTATGGCAGACGAACCTCGACCGGACCGCCCTGGAAAAGATCGGCCTCGGCCTCGGCGCCGATGTCCCGGTCTTCGTCCATGGCCGCAACACCTTTGCCGAAGGCGTCGGCGAAGCATTCACCGATGTCGAGCTGCCGCCGGCCAGCTACCTCGTCCTGCATCCCGAGGTCCACGTGCCGACCGCGGCCATTTTCGGCGCCACCGACCTCAAACGCGACAGTGCCGCCATAAGCCCGGCTGACTGGCAACCCGGACAAGGCCACAACGATCTGGAACCCGTCGCCTGCGCACGCTTCCCCGCCGTCGCCGAGCACCTGGCCTGGCTCAAGAGCCACGCCCCGCAAGCCATGATGACCGGATCCGGGGCCTGCGTCTTTGCCGGCTTTGCCCGACGCAGCGAGGCGGAAGCCGTGCTGGCCAGGTGCCCGCCCGGCATGCGGGCCTGGATTGCCGACGGCTTGGCCGAACACCCGCTCGCAAAAATTCGCTAAAGGGCTGGATTTCCCGTCGGAGCTACTGTATTATTCGCGCCTCGCTCGGACGCGAACCCGTTCGAGCAACCGCTGGGGAGTCGCCAAGTTGGTCAAGGCACCGGATTTTGATTCCGGCATTCGAAGGTTCGAATCCTTCTTCCCCAGCCAAGTTTCCTTCGGGCAGGTCACAAGCCTGCCCGATTTTCATTGTGGCGGGCAAATGCACGTAAGCATGCAAAAAGTCCGGAGGAACGTGGGAATGGCCTACAACAGCTTGATGGTCTTCACCGGCAATGCCAATCCGAAACTGGCTGCCGACGTCGCAACGCAACTCAATGTCGATCTCGGTCGCGCCAATGTCGGTCGTTTTTCCGATGGCGAAGTCAGCGTCGAACTGCAGGAACACGTTCGCGGCCGTGACATCTTCGTGCTGCAATCCACCTGCGCCCCGTGCAACGACAACCTGATGGAACTGCTGGTCATCGTCGATTCGCTCAAGCGCGCCTCGGCCGGCCGCATCACTGCCGCCATCCCCTACTTCGGCTACGCCCGCCAGGATCGCCGTTCGCGCTCCTCGCGCGTGCCCATCGCCGCCAAGCTGGTCGCCAACATGCTCGTCGCCTCCGGCGTCGACCGCGTGCTGACCATGGACTTGCACGCCGAACAG
>CAIYYE010000570.1 GCA_903930395.1 uncultured beta proteobacterium | reverse complement strand
GGCAGCGTCTTCGAGATCGACGATGAGATAGCAGGTGTCATCGGCGACTTCAACCAGGAAAGCCAGGGGATGACGGCGCCAGGCGGTGCCGGGAATGCGTTCGACGAGGCCGGTAGATTGCGCGACCTGGCGGAAGGCTTCGGCGTCCTGCTGGAAGAAGCCGAATTTCTTGCCGCTCTTGCCATCGAGTTCAGCCTCGAGGTGTGACGGGCGCGGGTATTTGGTGAAAGTGGCCAGCACGGCGCTGCTCAATTGCAGGCCACCGGGGTTGGCCGGGCTTTGCAGGCGGCTGACGATGCGAAAGCCCTGGGCATTGCCTTCGTAGCGCTCGAAATCGGCTTTCTGGGCCGGTGTCAGGTCATGGCGTTCAAGCAGACCGGAATGGCGAAACCATTCGCGGATGGCGTCTTCGCCGGCGTGGCCGAAAGGCGGATTGCCGATGTCGTGGGCCAGGCAGGCGGCCGCGACAATCGCGCCAAAGTCGCCCGATTCGACCTGCTGCAAACCGTGCCGCGCGATGATTTCGCGGCCGACCACGGCACCCAGCGAGCGGCCGACGCAGCTGACCTCAAGGCTGTGCGTCAGGCGGGTGCGCACATAGTCGCTCTTGGAGAGCGGGAAAACCTGCGTCTTGTCCTTCATGCGCCGGAAGGCGGAGGTAAAGACGATGCGGTCGTAATCCTGCTGGAAGGCGGTACGTTCCGCCGTGCCGGGCGCCTTGCCGGCCCCCAGGCGTTCGCTCGACAGCAGTTTTTCCCAGACTTTGCGTTTGCCCATGCTCTTCGGATTTGATGATGCGATGGGCGTCGAGTTTACTCTGCTTCGAGCACTGCCCGCACGTGATCGGGCAAGGGAACAGATTTTCCGGTCTGGGTATCCATCCAGACGACCTTGGCCGCACCCTCTGCAAAAATCCGTTCATCGCCTTCGATACGCATTTCGACATAGGTCTGGCAACTGGAACGGCCGATGGCGCCGACAAAGGTCCGCACTTCGACCATGCCCGGATAATTCATCGGGATCAGGAAGGTGCAACTGGCATTGATGATCACCGGCCCGGCGCCACCGGGACGGACGGGGACATTCATCTCCTCGATCCACTCGACCCGCGCCTGCTCCATGTAACGGAAATAGACGGTGTTGTTGACATGCCCGTAGGCATCCATATCGCCCCAGCGGATGGGCATTTTGGTGACGTGAATGAGCTTTTTCTTGTGTTCCATAAACCTGACTACTAAAGTGGTGTTGATCAAAGTATTTCCATACTGTACCGTATTGAAATCAAGCTAACAAATAAAAACAGGAGACATCATGGAACGTGAATCCATGGAATTCGACGTCGTCATCGTCGGTGGCGGCCCGGCCGGTCTGGCAGCAGCCATCCGCCTGAAGCAGCTGGCGGCGGAAAAAGGGAGTGATCTGGGCGTCTGCCTGATCGAAAAAGGCGCCGAGATCGGCGCCCACATACTCTCGGGCGCCGTCATGGACCCGCGCGCCCTCAACGAACTGCTGCCCAACTGGCAAGCCGACGGCGCACCGCTCAATGCACCAGTCTCCGAAGACCGCTTCTTCATCTTCACTGAAACCGGCGCCACCAAGGTGCCCAACAGTCTCCTGCCCGACTGCTTCCACAACGAAGGCAACCACGTCATCTCGCTCGGCAACGTCTGTCGCTGGCTGGGCGAGCAGGCTGAGGCGCTCGGCGTCGAGATTTACCCCGGCTTTGCCGGTGCCGAAGTGCTGTACGACGAGAATGGTGCAGTCAAAGGCGTCGCCACCGGCGACATGGGCCGCCTGCACGACGGCTCGGAAGGCCCGAACTTCCAGCTCGGCATGGAACTGCACGGCAAATACACCTTCTTCGCCGAAGGCTGCCGCGGCCATCTCGGCAAGCAGCTCGAGGAAAAATTCAATCTGCGCGACGGCGTCGATCCGCAAACCTACGGCATCGGCCTCAAGGAACTCTGGGAAATCGACCCCGACAAGCACCAGATCGGCCTCGTCATCCACAGCGGCGGCTGGCCGATGCAGCCCGATACCTACGGCGGCGGCTTCCTTTACCACCTGGAGAACAACCAGATCGCCGTCGGCTTCGTTGTCGGCCTCGGCTACAGCAATCCGCATCTATCACCCTATGAAGAATTCCAGCGTTTCAAGACGCATCCCGAAATCCGCAAATTCCTCGAAGGCGGCAAGCGCATCGCCTATGGCGCCCGCGCCCTCACCGCCGGCGGCCTGCAATCCCTGCCCAAACTCACCTTCCCCGGTGGCGTGCTGATCGGCGATGACGCCGGTTTTCTCAATGCGGCCCGCATCAAGGGCTCGCACTGCGCCATCAAGACCGGCGCCCTGGCCGCTGAAGCCTGCTTTGAAGCTTTGGCCGGCGAGCGCCAGCGCGATGAATTGACAGACTATCCAGAGTTGTTTAAAAACAGCT
>CAIYYE010000569.1 GCA_903930395.1 uncultured beta proteobacterium | reverse complement strand
TTCTTGGCAACTTGCATGTCCATTTCGGTCTCCTTCTAGCGCTTAGCTGTTCCAACGCAGGGTGAATTGGTCTTCATCCTCATCGACATGGCCGGAGAGGGTAATCAGGTTGATCTGCAGTTCCTGCAGGTCGTAGGCGCGGCCGATGTGCTCTTCTATCGTTTCGCGCCGGATGGTCATCGAACCGGGCACGTCGATCTTGACCATGGCTGGTTCGCGATTGACGATCGCCGCCGGGTTGTCCTGGACGATGGCATCGATGATCGGGCGGGTGTCTTCGTTGGCTTGCAGGGCGATGAATACGGTCGACATGGCGGCTCCTCAGATGTCCACGCCGATTTTCTTGAGGCGCGCCTTGAAGGCCGCGACCTCCTCGCCGACCACCTCCTCGGCATCAGCGGCCAGTGCCTTGCGGGCAACCGGCAGCAGGGCGACGGCAGCACGCTGGCTCCATTTGTCCGTCCATTCCTGAAGAATGAGGCGGTTATGCTCGGACTCGGCGGCAGCCACCTTGATCACGGCATCGACCCACTTGCGGGTTTCGTCGAACCAGTCGCTCATGAACTGGCAGAGCATGGCGACGGACGATGCCCCCTGGGTCGACAACGTGCCGTCGACGATGCGCTCATAGACCAGCGGATAGAGCAGGCCGTCGAGCGCCACGTTCTGGGCGACGAACAGTTCGAAGGGATCGCGCACGACCAGGCAGTCTTCGACATAGCGGCGCAGCGGCTGCCAGGCTTCGTCATCCATCCAGGCGGTCTTGCCGTCGACCAGCGCTTCCTGGTCGCCGAGCAGCAGGCCCAGACGCGACAGGTATTGGGCGATGCCGAGGTTGTCCATGGCGTGGAACATGCAGGCCTGGGTGAAGATGGCGGCGTAGCCATAGCCCGAGATGAAGGAATTGTGCATGTTGGCGCCCCACGCGGCGTGGCGCAGCGGCACCAGCACGTCGAGCGCGACCTGTTTGAGTTCTGCCGGCAGCATCTCGACCAGACCACGACTTTCGACAAAGGTGAAATTCGCTTCCGCGGTTTCCTGCTGGCGGGCGCGGGCCAGGGTGTAGTTGTTGTAAAAATACTGGCGCGGGTCTTTCAGCGCATACCAGTCGGCCATGACGATTTTGGTAATCGAGGCATCGTAGATCAGTTGATCCGGATCCCAGGTCGGGCGGTAATGCAGGTTTTCAGTCGCCTGGATATCGTAGCTGGCCTCCTGGTAGCGCGAGGCCGGCTTGTCGCCGAAACGGCGCGCCAGGTGATCGAAGGTGTTGCGCTGTTGTTTGATACTGACGGTACGAAGATCGATTTGCATGGGTGGACTTCCTTCCTCGTTATTGGGCTGGCAAACGGACAAAGCCATCCCCACGGCTGGCGGGGATAGCAATTGGCCGGGTGCCTCAGGTCACGACACTCAGGAAGGTCTCGTGCAGTTTGCGTTGCGGATAATCCAGGCCGCCGCCTGCCCCCAGACCGTCGAAAGTCCAGGTCGTCGCTTCGTAATCAGGATAGGGCTGGTAACCACCCATGAAGGTCTCGAAACGATTGCCGGACGGGTCCCAGGCGTAAATCGTGCAGCCCCGGGTGATGCCATGACGCGTCGGGCCTATATCCAGCGGGACGTTGTTCATGGAGAGAATGTCGGAAGCACGCAGTACTTCCTCCCAGCTTTCCAGCAGGAAGGAAAGATGATGCAGTTTGCCCGGCTCAGGGTGTTCGACAAAAGCGATGTCATGAACCTTGTGCGAACACGATAGCCAGATGGCTGCGCTTCCGGTGCCATCTGGCGTCAGAACGTGCTCGACCAGATAGAAGCCAAGCACCTCGGTGAACAACTTCTGGACAGCGGCGACATTCGGACCGTAGAGCAAGCAGTGATCGAGGCGAACCGGCGCGATGCCGTTCTCGGATGCCTTGGTCCACGGCGCCGGATTCTGCACTTGCAGTCCGTTACCCACTGCCGTCTTCTCGGCATACAGCTCGATCAGGTGACCGGTCGGTATCTGGAAGCGGACGCGCTCACCGGTTTCCAGCAACTCGCCGGCCGGAATGCGTTCGGTACTCACGCCATAAGCCTGCAGATCAGCCTCAAGCTTGTTCAGGGTCGCCTTGTCGAGCACCTTGAAGGCGAAAAAGTCGATCCCGGCGCGATCAGCCTCGCGCAAAATCACGCTGTTGTGATCACGCTCATCCCAGCACTTCAGATATACCCGCCCCTGGGCATCGCGCGCCGTTTCAACCAGCCCCATCACATCACGGTAGTGATGAACAGCCTCCTCAAGATCCAGCACGCGAATCTGGGCATGCCCCGGACGTAAAACACCTGTCATTGCCATTGTTTTGTCTCCTCTTTAATGTCGTACAAACATCGCTTCCAGACACATCCTGTTTTGCGAATGCATTTTGTGAGCAATCTATTCGCAGGATGTATGCCAAATTGACAAAGCATTGTTTTGATTAACCAATCAGAAATCGATTCACTGAAAACGAATTAAGTTGGATATTTTTGATCAAACAAATTTCATACAATGAATAAATTTATAAACCCGCCATTCAAGCAATCGCCCTGTCTCCAGAAGCAGATTAGAAAGCCTGAGCTATACTGTCCAATACTAGATTTGGCGCCTAGCCATACCTTTTAGGACAAGCAGCACCGATCATCAGGGAGACAACATGGACCTGCGGCATCTCAAATATTTCATCGCCGTCGCCGAAGAACTCAACATCGGCCGTGCCGCGCTGCGCCTGTGTATCTCGCAGCCGCCGCTGACCCGGCAGATTCAGCAACTGGAGGAAGAACTCGGCGTCCAGCTCTTCATCCGCACGCCGCGCGGCGTCGAACTGACCCAGGCCGGCGAGATGTTTTACGAAGAGGCGAGCAACATCCGCGCCCTCGTCGAGCAGGCCATCGAACGCACCAAGCGGGCCGGCCAGGGCAAGCTCGGGCGGCTCGATATCGGCATTTTCGGGACGGGCATCCTGGGCACCATTCCCAAGCTGCTGCAATTGTTTCGAGACACCAATCCGGATGTCGTCGTCTCGCTCCACACGATGTCCAAGTCGGAACAGATCGAGGCCCTGCGCCAGCGCCGCATCACCATCGGCTTCAACCGCATGCTCGCCCCCTTGCCCGACATCACGACCGAGCTGATCATGCGCGAACCGCTTTATCTGGTCATCAACGCCGACCACCCGCTGGCCCAGCACGAGTCGGTGCCCTTCATGGAGGTGGCCAAATATCCGCTGGTGCTCTTCCCGTCAGGCGCCCGGCCAAACTTCGTAGACCGCATCATCCAGCTCTGTCAGAACATGGGCGTCACGCCGCAGATTTCGCAGGTGGTGGGCGATGCGGTGACCGGCATGGCGCTCGTCGCCGGCGGCTTCGGCATGACCATCGTGCCCAAGTCGGCCACCACCATCAGCCTGCCCGGCATCGTCTGCCGGCCATTTCGCGATGCCATTTCAGCGACCGTCGACCTCAGCTGCATTTACCGCAGCGATGACCACTCGCCCATCCTTCAGGCCTTCCTCGCCAGCGTACAAAAATTCAGGGAATCACCGAGCAATTAGGCAGCGAATCCGGGACAAAAAAATGGGAGGCCACAAAGGCCTCCCCAAGGAGGGAGAGAGGGTTTCCCGAAAGAATGCCCTCACCCGCAGAGACAATTAAATACGGATAACGCGATCAGTCACCACCGCGCAGGTTCTGCACCTGGAAGAGACCCGGAGGTGCCTTCTTCGGATCAACCTGGCCCTTGAACTGGGCGGTCGTGCAATGCTTGGCCTGGACGTCGACCATGATCACGCCGTCATCGATACCGATGCCGGAACCCTTGTTGACCGGCAGGTGATGGTCAGGATGCGACTTGCCGACGCTGAAGGCCTTCCACAGTTCGCCCTTGCGGTCGTAAATGTCGATGGCGCCGTTCAGGTTCTGCAACTGGGCATCCATGTAGAAAGTCCGCTTGCTGATCGGATGGTTCGGATTGACCGGAGCCGCTTCGAGCACATAGACCTTGCGCAGCTGCCAGGTGCCGTCCGGGAAACAGCCGCCCTGACCGCTGTAGTTCACGAACTTGTAGCCGTCGGCTTCCTTGAACTCGTCGGAAAGCTTGAGTTCGTTGTGGTTCCACATCGGCAACATCATGTTCTTGGTGCCTTTATAGGTCCACTTCATGTCTGAAACGCGGCCGTTGTAGCCTTCGAAGTCTTCGATCATGAGATCGGAGCCGAGGAAGGAGTCAGTCACCTGGCCTTGGGCCAGACGACGGACGCGACGCTGGAAGCCGAGATACAGGTAGGCGTCGTCGAGCTTGCTGTCATCCTCGAAGCGCTGGATCAGGAGCTGGGTGTTCTTCAGATCCTGCGGCTCGTTGGCCTTGACGTAAATGGCGCGGTAGAGGCCGGACGGATTCGGGGTGAATTCCGGAATCGGCGCATCCTTGGTGCGGTGCATGAAGTTCAGGAAGTGGAAGTCATACTTGATGGTCTTCTCGATCTGCCCGGTGGTCATGTTGCGGTAACGCCAGTAGAACGGCGAAATGACCGCACCGTCACCCCAGTTCACACCGTACTTGTAGTTCCAGGCCAGCTTTTCGCCGGCACGCGGATCTTTAAGGTCCGGCTCTTCCGGGAACGGACGACCAGCCACGTAACCCGTCAGATTCTCGCCAGCCTTGGAACCCAGCTTGGTCTTGTTCAGATTGGTCTTGGTAGCATTGATGTAGCTGCTGTTGATCATGAACTGGGTCGTGGCACCGACCTTCATTTCAAAAGCACCATCCTTGAGCAGCTTGTACAGACCAACCGACAGGACGTCCTTGAACTGGTCGACATTGGCCTTGTTGATCACCGCGCCAGGCGTCACGCCCGGTGCGCTGGGCATGCCGGCCTTGTAGGGATTGAAGGTGTTTTCGACGTCGGCTTCCGTAGCAGCGAACGCTGAGCCGACGAGACCTGCGAGCAGCAGGGGAATCATGGATTTTTTCATGTGTTTGTCTCCGGGTAGAGGTTAGAACTTGTAGTTAACACGCAGGAAAATGTCGTTTTCCTTGAACGCGGCACCAATCGGGCCAGCGCGGAAACGGCCGAGGGGCTCCATGCCGCCGAGACCGTAGGACTGGCCAACAGCCTGGACGCCGGGGTTGTAGCTAGTGAAGGGCTCATACGGATTACACGAGCGGCAATCGTCGAATTTCCAGCGCGAACGCCCTTCAGCCAGCTTGTAGTTGGCGCCAAGGGTCAGCTTCAGGTCGTTCGTGACGTTCCATTCGACCTGCGGCGCAACAGCACTCGCCTGGGCCTGGAAGTCATGCGCGAAGATGATCTGCGGGCTGAGCGTACCGTTGCGCAGGAAGCCCTTGATCAGCAAGGTGCCGATAAAGTTGTCTTCCCAATCCGGCATACCGACCGGTCCCAGAGGGCCTTGGTTGTACTCGTGATCGAAGATGTGCTGATAGAACAATTGGGCCGAGAACAGCGTGGCCGAGGTTTCGCTGATAAAGGGCACGAAGGTCGGGCGGTCAATACCGATAACGGCACGGAAGACGTCGTTCTTCGAGTAAAGCTCGCTACGCGCCGTATTGGCAAATTCCTCGCCATTTGTGTAAGCACCCTCAACCCGAACCGCCGAGCCAATTCCCGGAAGCTGGAAGTCCATCGAGCCACCGATCAGGTTAACGCGCGGAAAATGCATATCAAAGGCAATCAAGCTCTTGACCGGAAGGTTCGGGTCAAGATTACCGTTACCGCCAGTGAACG
>CAIYYE010000568.1 GCA_903930395.1 uncultured beta proteobacterium | reverse complement strand
TACCCCGGTCGCGATAAAGGAAGAATAGCCCCGAAAACAGGCTGCCCACGATGGCCAACAACAGCAAAATCACCAGCACACTGAACATTGCCGAGACCCCTGACACGCTTTCGATGACTCAGTATGCGCGTCCGTCGCCAGCGCCGGCAAGGGCCAGCCGGCGGCAAGTGGCGATACTGGGCTCCGTGCTGCTCGCCGTCCTGCTCCCCACATTCATGTCGCTCGGCCTGTGGCAGTGGCGCAAGGCCGAGACCAAAACCCGGCTGCAAACGGAACTTGATGCGCGCAGCCACGATGCCGCCGTGCTGATGCCCGCTTCGCCCGTCGATGCTGAGGCCCTGCGCTACCGCCGGGTCATTTTGCGCGGTACTTTCGATACCAGCCGCCAGTTCCTGCTCGACAATCGACTGCATCAAGAACAGGCGGGTTACCACGTCATCACCCCCTTGCGGATCGCCGGCTCGGACATGCACGTCCTGGTCAATCGTGGCTGGCTGGCGGCACCAGCCAACCATCAGGTCATCCCGGTGGCCGAGGTGCCCGCTGGCGAAGTCGAACTGACGGGAATTGCCGTCATGCCGCCCAGTCGATTTTTCAACCTGATGCCGCAACCCGCCAGCGGCTGGGAGGCGGTCTGGCAAAACCTCGATCTCGAACGCTTCCGCCAGTCTGTTTCCTATCCCTTGCAGCCTGTCATCATCCAGCTCGATCCGGCGGCACCTGGCGGTTTCACGCGACTTTGGCCACGCCCGGACGAAAGGGCCGACCGCCACCGCAGCTACGCGCTGCAATGGTTCGGGTTTGCCGTGTCCAGCCTCGGCATCTGGGGCTATTTTCTCGTGAGGCGGCCATGAGCGAATCCGTCATGCCACCCTCCGGTCGCGGCATGCTCCTGCTGATTGTCGGACTGCTCTTGCTGCCCTTTGCCATCGGCGGCGGACTCTATCTTGGCGGCTGGCAGCCGCCGCGTAGCGAGAGCCACGGACGACTGCTCAATCCTCCCCAAGCCCTGCCCGACGATGTTCTGCGGTCAACGGAAAAAAATCGCGGCAAATGGTTGCTCCTGCTTGAGGTCAGCGGCGCCTGCGAAGCCGAATGCCTCGGCCGCCTCGACGAGATGCGGCGTATCCACGTTGCGCTCTACAAGAACATGAGCCGCCTGAGCCGCGGCCTGATCACCCGGCAGCGGGATGACCCCATGCTGGCCGAACTGCGCAATGCACAGCCCGACCTGCAAGTCGTCGCCGCCCCGTCCGGCGTGCTGACCGCAAGTACGACCACCCTGCTCCTGGCTGACCCGCAGGGGCAGGTGGTCATAATCTACGCACCCGATGCGACCGCCCGGGGCATACGCGCCGACCTTGATCGTCTGCTCAAATTCACCTGGAATGGCTAGGAGAAACGCCATGCACACCGTTGCCGCCCCCACCCTGAGTTTAGTCCAGCGCCTGGCTGCCTTTGCCCATCTGTGCAAACCTCGGGTCAACAGCCTGATCGTTTTTACCGCCATGATTGGCATGTGTCTGGCCACGCCCGATTTCCCGCCGCTGCTCCGTTTCCTCGTCGCCTCGCTTGGCATCGCCCTGGTGTCCTTCGCCGCTGCCGCGCTCAACTGTCTGGTCGAACGCACCATCGACGCCAAGATGGTGCGTACCAGTTGGCGTGCCACCGCTCGCGGCGACATCTCGCCGCTGGAAACGATCACGCTGGCGACGGCACTCGGCGCCCTCGGCCTCTGGCTGCTGCACAGCTTCATCAATGACCTGACCATGTGGCTGACGCTGGCCACTTTTGTCGGATACACCGTCATCTATACCCTGATCCTCAAGCCGGCGACACCAATGAACATCGTCATCGGCGGCGCCTCCGGTGCCATGCCACCATTACTTGGGTGGACAGCGATGACCGGCCAGGTTTCGGCCGAACCGCTGGTGCTATTCCTCATCATCTTTCTGTGGACGCCGCCGCATTTCTGGGCCCTGGCCTGCTACCGCCGCGACGACTACGCCCGCTCCGGCCTGCCCATGCTGCCGGTCACCCACGGCATCGCCTTCACCTGCCAGCACATCC
>CAIYYE010000567.1 GCA_903930395.1 uncultured beta proteobacterium | reverse complement strand
CCATCGTCGCCGGCGGGGCGAATGCCTGCGTGCTGCATTACGTGGCCAACGACAAGATCCTCAACGACAACACCCTGGTTCTCATCGATGCCGGCTGCGAAGTTGCCGGCTACGCCGCCGACATCACCCGCAGCTTCCCGGTCAATGGCCGCTTCAACGCTGCGCAGCGCGACGTTTACCAAATCGTCCTCGCCGCCCAGGCCGCCGCCATCGCAGCGACCGCCCCCGGGCGTCATTTCATGGAAGGCCACGACGCCGCCGTGCGCGTCCTGACCCAAGGCCTGGTTGATCTCAAGTTGCTCACGGGCGACGTCGACAACCTGATCGAGAAGGGTGATTTCCGCCGCTTCTACATGCACCGCACCGGCCACTGGCTCGGCCTCGACGTCCATGATGCCGGCGAATACAAGGTCGGCGACGCCTGGACATCCCTCGCGCCGGGCATGACCCTGACCGTCGAACCCGGCCTCTACATCCGTCCCGGCGCCGACATCCCGCCCGCCCTGGCCGGCATCGGCATCCGCATCGAGGACGATGTGCGGGTCACTGAAACCGGCTGCGACGTATTCACGACGGCGCCGAAAACGGTCGCCGAGATCGAGGAAGTCATGCGCCATGACTGAAACGCCGCCTGAACACGCCGACATCCTGATCATCGGCGCCGGCCCGGTCGGCATGACGCTGCATCTGGCGCTGGCTGCCGGCGGGCAAAAATCTCTCCTGCTTGACCGGCGCGCCCCGCAGGCCCAGCAAGGCGACCCACGCGCCCTCGCCCTGTCGCATGGCGCCCGCCAGTTGCTCGAACAGATCAACAGCTGGCCGAGCCGCGCCGCGACGCCGATTGAAACCATCCACGTCTCGCAAAAAGACGGCTTTGGCCGCACCCTGATCGACCATCAGGAATACGCCCTGCCCGCCCTCGGCTACGTCGTCCGCTACCGCGACCTGGCCGGCGCCCTTGCGGCCAGGCTCGCCTCCGACGCCGTACTGTCGGAGGCCGAAGTGCTGGACGTCACGCCCGGCGACGAACATGTCACCGTCTCGCTGCGCCACGCCGGGCAGCGCCGCCGCATCCAGACCCGGCTGCTGGTGCACGCCGAAGGCACACCGGGCGACGATCCGGCCGTCAAGGTCAGCGACTACGATCAGCACGCCGTGATCTGCGAAGTCACGCCCACGCCGGGACACAACAAGCGCGCCTGGGAACGCTTCACGCCGGACGGCCCGCTCGCACTCCTGCCTCTCGGCGACCAATTTTCCATCGTCTTCACGCTGCCGCCGGCCAAGGCCGACGCCGTCATGGCGATGGACGACGACACCTTCATTGCCGCCCTGCAAGCCCAGTTCGGCCAGCGCCTGCGCTTCGCCAAGCCCGGCCCGCGCAGCCGCTTCCCGCTCGCCCTGCGCCTGCGCGATACGCTGGTCGACGGCCGTGAAGTCTGGATCGGCAACACCGCCCAGACCCTGCACCCGGTCTCCGGCCAGGGCTTCAACCTCGGCATCCGCGACGCCTGGCAACTGGCCGAAGTTCTGCTCAGGAACGGGCTCGACGCCGGCCAGCTCGCCACCTACGCCGCCAGCCGCCGCCTCGACCGCCGCGGCAGCGCCTTCTTTACCGACCAGATCGTGCGCAGCTTCTCCAACGATTTCGGCCCGCTCAAACTGGCCCGCGGCTTAGGCCTGCTCGCCCTCGACCTCTTCCCCCCTGCCCGCCACTTCGTCGCCAAACGCATGATCTGGGGCGCTCGCGCCTGGCCTTGATCCACCCCAAAGGTATCAACACAGGGCATCGGTTACAGTGCCGGAACGCTCACCCATGCTTTGACACATGAAGACAAGCACCGCCTGGTTCCTCGCCTGCCGCCCAAAAACCCTGTCGGTATCGTTGTCGCCCGTCCTCGTCGGCACAGCCATCGCGTGGCACGAGTCCCACACTGTGCTCTGGCTGCCCCTGCTCGCCGCTGCCCTCGGCGCTGCTTTCATCCAGATCGGCACCAACTTGTTCAACGATGTCGGCGACTTCCTGCGCGGCACCGACACACCGGAACGTCTTGGCCCCAAGCGCGCCACGGCGGAAGGCTGGCTGACGCCGGGCAAGGTGCGGGCCGGTGCCTGGCTCTGTTTTGCCCTCGCCTTTATCTGCGGCATTTACCTCGTGGCTCATGGCGGCTGGCCCATCATCGCCATCGGCCTGGCCTCGCTGGCGGCCGGCTGGGCCTATACCGGCGGGCCGAAGCCGATAGCCTATGGGCCGCTCGGCGAAGTCTTCGTTTTCATATTTTTCGGGCTGGTAGCTGTCGGCGGCAGCTATTACCTGCAGACGCTTAGCCTCTCACCCATGGCACTGATCGCCGCAACGCTGGTCGGACTCCACGCCGCTGCGGTGATCACCGTCAACAACTACCGCGACCTCGACGGCGATGCGAAAAATGGCAAGAACACCCTGGCCGTTCGCCTTGGCCGGCCGCGGACGCGCCACCTCTACACGGCCGAAATACTGGCCCCCTACGCGCTGCTGCCCTTTCTCGCCAACCTCGGCTGGCCGGCTGCCCTGCCCTTGCTGACGCTGCCGCTCGCCATCAGGCTCATTGCCCGCTTCTACCGCGAAGCGCCGGGCCCGGCGTTCAACGACATCCTGGCCGCAACGGCCGGATTGCAATTCATTTTCGCCATATTGTTAACACTTGGCTTCACGATTTGACTATTTTTTAGGCGCTGACTCGGGTAAAATCCGCGGCTCCCCAAGATCATCCCGCCCCATCGTACGCCCATGGAATTTGCCGGTTTTCAGCTCCGCAACAATCTGTTCGTCGCCCCCATGGCCGGCGTGACGGATCGGCCTTTCCGCCAGTTGTGCAAGAAGCTGGGGGCCGGGCTGGCAGTTTCGGAAATGGTCACCTCCAATTCCCTGCTCTATGGCAGCAAGAAAACCTTGCGCCGGGCCAATCACGAAGGCGAAGTAGCTCCGATCTCGGTACAGATCGCCGGGGCCGAACCGAAAATGATGGCCGAAGCGGCCAGACACAACGTCGATAACGGCGCCCAGATCATCGACATCAACATGGGTTGCCCGGCCAAAAAGGTCTGCAACGTCATGGCCGGCTCGGCCCTGATGCAGGACGAAGAACAGGTCGGGCGCATTCTCGACGCCGTCGTCGCTGCAGTGCCGAACACGCCGGTCACGCTCAAGTTCCGCACCGGCTGGAACATCGCCAACAAGAACGCGCCGACCATCGCGCGCATTGCCGAATCGGCCGGTATCCGTGCCGTCGCCATCCACGGCCGGACGCGCTGCCAGCAATACACGGGTGAAGCCGAATACGACACGATTGCCCTGGTCAAGACCCTGATCCGTATCCCGGTCATCGCCAACGGCGACATCACGACACCGGAAAAAGCCAAACACGTCCTCGACGTGACCGGCGCCGACGGCATCATGATCGGCCGCGCCGCCCAGGGTCGTCCCTGGCTGTTCCGCGAAATCGAACACTTTCTGAAAACCGGCGAGCATCTGCCGCCGGCCCAGGTCCGCGAGATCCACAGCATCATGCTGGCGCATCTCGAAGACCTGTACGCTTTCTACGGCCCGGAAACGGGGTTCAAGGTCGCCCGCAAGCACATCTCCTGGTACACCAAGGGGCTGGTTGGCTCGGCGGCCTTCCGCAAGGAAATGAACGTCCTGCCCAGCATCGAACAACAGATGCAGGCAGTGAACGAGTTTTTCATCCGCCAGGCGGAAGAAAACGACACTTTAAAATATGACAAAGAGGAGGCGTTGGCAGCATGAGCCAACATGACTTGGGGCAGTGCGTGATCAACGCACTGGAGCAGTATTTCCGCGACCTGGATGGGGAAAAACCGGGCGCAATCTATGACATGGTCTTGAAGAGCGTCGAAAAACCGATGCTCGAAGTGGTGCTCGCCAAGGCCGGCACCAACCAGACGCTGGCCGCCGAAATGCTCGGCATCAACCGCAATACCTTGCGCAAGAAACTGACGGAACACCAATTGCTGTAGTTGCTAGTTATTAGTCGTTAGTTACTCGCTAACGAACTGAAAACCTCGCACCTACCTGCTGACAACTCATCACTAATAACCACCTACTGACATGTCCATCAAACAAGCCCTGATTTCCGTTTCCGACAAGACCGGTGTTCTCGAATTCGCCCAGGGCCTTGCTGCCCAGGGCGTCAAGCTGCTGTCTACGGGCGGTACGGCCAAGATGCTGCGCGATGCCGGCCTCACCGTGACTGAAATCGGCGACTACACCGGCTTCCCGGAAATGCTCGATGGCCGCGTCAAGACCCTGCACCCGAAGGTGCATGGCGGCATCCTGGCCCGTCGCGACCTGCCGGAACATCTGGCGACCATTGAAGCGCACGGCATCCCGACCATCGATCTGGTCTGCGTCAATCTCTACCCCTTCGCCGCCACCATCGCCAAGGCCGGCGTCACGCTGGCCGATGCCATCGAGAACATCGACATCGGCGGCCCCGCCATGGTCCGCTCCTCGGCCAAGAACTACGCCGGCGTCGCCATCGTCACCGACCCGGAAGACTACGCCCCCCTGTTGGCAGAGATGAAGGCCAATGGCGGCGCCCTGCAACTGGCGACGCGTTTCGGTCTGGCCAAGAAGGCCTTCACCCACACCGCCCGTTACGACAGCATGATCGCCAACTGGCTGACCGGCCTCGACGAGGGCGCCGAAGCCCAGCCGGAAGCGGCAGCCCCGGTCCCGGCCATCTTCCCGGCCAAGTTGCAACTGGCCTTCGACCGCACGGAAATCCTGCGCTACGGCGAAAACTCACACCAGTCTGCCGCCTTCTACCGTGAAACCAGCCCGGTCGCCGGCAGCATCGCCGCCTACAGCCAGTTGCAAGGCAAGGAACTGTCCTACAACAACATCGCTGACTCCGATGCCGCCTGGGAATGCGTCAAGTCCTTCGACACCCCGGCCTGCGTCATCGTCAAGCATGCCAACCCGTGCGGCGTGGCCATCGACGGCACCCTGCTCGCTGCTTACGAAAAGGCCTTCAAGACCGACTCGACCTCGGCTTTCGGCGGCATCATCGCCTTCAACGGCGAAGTCGGCCTCGACGTCGTCAATGCCATGAACGAGCGCAAGCACTTCGTCGAAGTGCTGATCGCCCCATCCTTCACGGCGGAAGCCAAGGCGGCGCTGGCTGGCAAGACCAACCTGCGCGTCCTCGTCGTACCCATCTCGCGCCAGCTCAACGCCCTTGAATACAAGCGCGTCGGCGGTGGCCTGCTGGTCCAGACGCCGGATGATTTCACGGCCCAGGCCTCGGGTCTGAAGATCGTCACCAAGGTCCAGCCGACTGCCCAGCAGATCGAAGACCTGCTCTTCGCCGAGCGTGTCGCCAAGTTCGTCAAGTCCAACGCCATTGTCTTCTGCGGCGGCGGCATGACGCTGGGCGTCGGCGCCGGCCAGATGAGCCGCGTCGATTCGACCAAGATCGCCAGCATCAAGGCCCAGCACGCCGGCCTCGACCTGAACGGTTCGGTCGTCGCCTCGGATGCCTTCTTCCCGTTCCGCGACGGCGTCGATGTGCTGGCCGCAGCGGGCGCCAAGGCGGTCATTCAGCCGGGCGGCTCGATGCGCGACGAAGAAGTCATCGCGGCAGCCGACGAGCATGGCCTGGCCATGGTATTCACCGGCGCCCGTCACTTCCGCCACTAATTTCGTGCCTGGCTGCGCCGTGACTTTGTCGACTTCGCCTCGCCGTGCAATAGCACTGCCTTCGGCTCGTCTTCGCGTCACGGCTTTGCCAGCCCCGAAATACACTCGGCAAAATAAGGAAAAAGCATGAAACTTCTAGTCATCGGTTCCGGCGGCCGCGAGCACGCCATGGCCTGGCGCCTGGCGCAGGCCCCGGGGATGCAGCGGGTATTTGTTGCCCCCGGCAATGCGGGCACGGCGCGTGAGCATGAGCTGGAGAACGTCAATATCACCGACCCGCAAGCCTTGGCCGACTTTGCCGAGCAGAACAAGGTTTACCTCACCGTCGTCGGCCCGGAAGCGCCGCTGGCGGCCGGGGTGGTCAATATCTTCAGGGCTCGTGGCCTGAAGATTTTTGGCCCGACCAAGGAAGCCGCCCAGCTTGAATCCTCCAAAGATTTCGCCAAGCGTTTCATGGCCCGCCACAATATCCCGACGGCCGGTTTCGAGACCTTCTCCGACGCCATGGCCGCCCATGCCTACATCGACCGGCAAGGTGCCCCCATCGTCATCAAGGCCGACGGCCTGGCTGCCGGCAAGGGCGTCGTCGTCGCCATGTCGCTGGCCGAAGCGCATGCCGCGATTGACGACATGCTGTCTGGCAACAAACTTGGCGATGCCGGCGCCCGCGTCGTCATCGAGGATTTCCTCGACGGCGAGGAAGCCAGCTTCATCGTCATGGTGGATGGCAAGAATGTGCTCGCCCTCGCCTCCAGTCAGGATCACAAGCGCATCGGCGACGGCGATACCGGCCCCAACACCGGCGGCATGGGCGCTTACTCGCCCGCCCCCTGCGTGACACCGGAAGTTCATGCCAAGGCCATGCGCGAAATCATCCTGCCGACGGTGCGCGGCATGGCGGCCGACGGCATTCCCTTCACTGGCTTCCTCTACGCCGGCCTGATGATTGCCAAGGACGGTTCGGTCAAGACCCTTGAATTCAACTGCCGCATGGGCGACCCGGAAACCCAGCCCATCCTGATGCGCCTAAAGTCCGATTTCGT
>CAIYYE010000566.1 GCA_903930395.1 uncultured beta proteobacterium | reverse complement strand
GGGCGACCGAGGGATCGTGCTCGTCGAAGCCGAATTCCTGATCGCGGAAAACGGTCAGGCCTTCCTTGAGAGAGAGCTGGAACCAGTCGCGGCAGGTGACGCGGTTGCCGGTCCAGTTGTGGAAGTATTCGTGGGCGACGACGCGGTCGATGTTCTCGAAATCGACGTCAGTGGCGACATCGCCGCGTGCCAGCACGTATTTCGTGCTGAAAATGTTGAGGCCCTTGTTCTCCATGGCGCCAGCGTTGAAGTCGTCGACGGCGACGATCATGTACTGGTCGAGGTCGCATTCGAGGCCGAAGCGTTCTTCATCCCAGCGCATCGATTTTTTCAGCGCCGCCATGGCGTGTGGCGCCTGGTCGAGCTTGCCCGGTTCGACATAGAGCGCCAGCTTGACGGCGCGGCCCGAGGCTGTAGTGAACGTGTCGAACAGGCCGTCGAGTTTGCCGGCGACGACGGCGAACAGGTAGCAGGGTTTGCGGAAAGGATCGACCCAGCGCGCCCAGTGCCGGCCATCTGCTTCGTCGCCGGCGGCGTCGAGGTTGCCGTTGCCGAGCAGGACGGGCAGGGTGGCCTTGTCGGCATGCAGGGTGACGGTGTAGGTGGACATCACGTCCGGCCGGTCGAGGAACCAGGTGATGCGGCGGAAGCCCTGGGCCTCGCACTGCGTGAAGTAGCTGCCGTTGGAGAGAAAGAGGCCAAGCAGCTTGGTGTTGTGGTCGGGGGCTATGCGGACGACGGTTTCCAGCGTGAAAGCGTCGGGCAGGTCGCTCAGGGTCAGGCTGCTGCCCGTAGCCGAAAATGCGGTTTCTTGCCCGTTGACCGCGACGCGCAGCGTTTCCAGTTCGTCGCCGTCGAGGACCAGCGGTTGGGTAGCGACGGCCGGATTGCGGCGCATCGCCAGTCTGGCGCTGACTGTGGTGCCACCGGCTTCAATGTTGAAATCGAGATCGACCGTGTCGATCAGGTAGGCGGGGGCGGTGTAGTCCTTGAGGTGGACGGTCTGGGGCGTATCGGTTTTCATTTTATCGACGAGGCTGCTGGGGAAGCTGTCGATGATACGTCAAACCGTCCGCCATGGCCCGGCAGGCCATGGCGAATCAGGTGTGCTGAGGCTCAGTCGCGGTCGTGACCACGGCCATGACGATGTTCGTCACCACGTCCGCGCCCGCGATCTTCGCCGCGGCGATCGTCGCGATAGTCACGGCGGTAGTCGTGCCGGTCGTCGCGGCGATAGTTGTCGCGATACTCGTGCCGGTCGTGACTGCGATGGATATGCCGCTCCTGGTAGCGCGGGGCATATTCCTGCTGGTACCAGCTGTCCTGCACGAAGTAGACACGCTCGCCGCAGGCACGGTAGCGATGGCAGTGCTTTCCCCAGTGCCGGGCATGACCTTCGGGGACGCGCAAATAGAGCGGCGGCCGGCCGACCGGGACGCGCTGGATCATCATCGGTTCGGCAAAGAGGAGTGGCGGAGGAGCGAAGCCGCCAATGTCGAGGCGACCGTAGAAGCCCGGCTGGCCGATATTGACGGAAATCTGTGCGGAGGCCGGGGCGCTGGTCAGGGCAGCGGCAGCAATCGCTGCTGCGATGAGAAAACGTTTCATGTCTGGTATTTCCTTGATGATGAGTGCCTAAATAACGCACTGCAATGGGGCGACGATGACATTGTCGCCTGAAACAAAATGTAACGTTGTGTCAGCTTGTAATGGATCAGTCCCGACGTCGCCAGACTTGCCAGCGTTCGCGGTTGGCAAAAACCGGGATGGAGTCGCTTACCGGGGCGTCCTCGATCAATTCGAAATGAGGATCGAGCAAGTCGGCTAATTGTTCCGGGAGAATGCCAAAGGGCGGGCCTTTGGCTTGATCGCAAAGGAAAAAGAAGCCGGCCAGCCGGCCACCGTCCGGCAGCAGGTCGGCGACGCGCCGGCCCCAGTCGGCCCACAGCTTGCGCGGCAGGGCGCAGAGAAAGGCGCGTTCGTAGATGAGTTCGATGGGCCGGGCCGGGGTGAATGTAAAAAAATCGGCACAAAGGAGCTCGACCTTGGCCTTGCCCAACACCTCCCGCGCCCTCTCGATGGCCAGCGGCGAAAAATCCAGCGCCGTGACCGGCCAGCCGAGCTCGGCCAGGTGAGCCGCCTCCCAGGCGCTGCCGCAGCCGGGAATCAGGGTGTCGAGCCGTGCCGGCTGGCGAGCGACGAAGTCGGCGAAGGCGGCAGGCACCTTGCCGGCATCCCAGGGCGTGATGCCTTCACCAAAGCGTTTGCACCAGAAATCGGGATGCTCCGGACGCTGTTCCGGGGATTTGACGGCCTCGTTCATGGTTTTTTCAGGGTGCGCGACGATTGCTCGACGGCGTCTTCAAGATAGCTCTGGTAAAAATCAGGCAGTCGGGCACCGACGATGGGCGATGCCAGCTGGCGGCCATCCGGGCCATAGAAGGCGACGACCGGCACCAGCTTGACCTTCTCGCTGCTGGCCACGCGGGCGTGTGTTGTGAGCATCCCCTTGAAATCGGTCAGCGCATGCTCGTCGCCATCCTGATTGATCTGGCGGATCAGTACCCGGTCGCGAAAACGCGGGTTGGCAGCCAGCGGCTTGAGGTAGTCGCGCTTGACCGCTTCGCAGTATTTGCAGTCCCGGCGGCTGTAGATGACGATCAGCGGGCCGCCGGATTTTGCTGCCTGCGCTGCTTCGGCGCGCAGGTCGACGGCGACCGGCAGGTCGGTTGCGCCCAAGGCGGGGGCGGCCAGCCATGCTAGAATCAGCCCTCCCAAAAGCCCTGCCCATTGCCTGCTCATGTCCCGTCCTTCCAAGATTGTCATTGCCTCCCGCGAATCCCGTCTGGCCATGTGGCAGGCGGTGCATGTCAGAGAACGCTTATCGAGTTTAAATCCGGGAACCGAAGTTGTCATTCTCGGCATGACCACCAAGGGCGATCAGATACTCGACCGGCCGCTCGCCGAAATCGGCGGCAAGGGTCTCTTCATCAAGGAACTCGAAGTTGCCATGCAGGAAGGCAAGGCTCACCTCGCCGTGCATTCGATGAAGGACGTGCCCATGGTGATGCCGGAAGGCTTCGTGCTGGCCG
>CAIYYE010000565.1 GCA_903930395.1 uncultured beta proteobacterium | reverse complement strand
TTCGAGAACCCCGCCTTATCCTTGGTCGCGCGCTCAGCCTCGGGCAGCATGCGTGATGCCTTGTCGCTGCTTGATCAGGCAATCGCCCATGGCGCCGGCAAGGTCGAAGAGGCGCAGGTGCGCAGCATGCTGGGGACGGTGGATGAGGATTACCTGTTCTCCATCCTTGAAGCCCTTCAGGTCGGTGATGCCTCAGCGCTGCTGCAGGTGGCCGCTGATCTTGGTATCCGCAGCCTTTCATTTTCCGCCGCCTTGCAGGAATTCGGCGCGCTGCTCACGCGTTTGCAGATTGCCCAGTGCGTTCCTTCGGCGGTCGATGACGACGATCCCGACCGGGCCCGTTTGCTCGCTCTGGCTGAGGCCTTTTCTCCCGAATTTGTCCAACTCGCCTATCAGATCGTCAATATTGGCCGTAGCGAGTTGGCCTCCGCGCCCGATGAGCATGCGGGGTTCGTCATGACCTTGCTCCGGTTGCATACCTTCCGCCCGAGCACCGTGGCCGATGTGCTGGGCGCCGCTGCTCCGCGCAGCCGTCCGGTGGCCGCTGCGCGGCCGCCTGTGGTTGCCCAGGTGGTGCCAGAGCGGCGTGACCCGGCACTGCAGCTGGCTCCTTCGGCCCCACTTTTGCCGGCCGGCGATGCCGATTGGCACCAGGTCGTTGCCGCCCTTGCCTTGTCCGGTATGGCCAGGGAACTGGCCCAGAATTGCGAATTGCGACGGCTCGATGAAAGCGAATGCGTGTTGCGCCTGTCGCCGGCCAAAACCCATCTTCAGATGAAGCCTGGTCCGGACAAGCTACAACAGGCCCTGTCTGAGCATTTCGGCCGCGCCCTCAAAGTGCGTTTTGAACTGGCGCCCAACGAGTTGGACACGCCCGCGGAAACCGTCGGTCGCCAGCGCCAGGAGCGCCAGGATCAGGCGCATGCTTCAATTACCCGCGATGCATTTATACGCGATGCGATCGAATCGCTCGATGCGTCGGTTGTCGAATCGTCCATTAAACCTATTCCCAACGGAGAATTACTATGATGAAGGGTGGCTTGGCTGGCCTGATGAAACAGGCGCAGGCGATGCAGGAAAACATGAAAAAGGCCCAGGAGCAGTTGGCCCAGACCGAGGTTGAGGGCCTGGCCGGGGCAGGTATGGTCAAGATCGTCATGACCGGTGCGCATGAAGTGCGTCGGGTCAGTATCGACCCCTCGGTCATGGATGACCGCGAAATGCTCGAGGATCTCGTGGCTGCAGCGATGAACGATGCCGTTCGCCGCTGCGAAGCCCTGAGCCAGGACAAGATGTCCGGCTTCACCTCGGGCCTGAACCTGCCGCCCGGCTTCAAGCTGCCTTTCTGATTAGTGAATCCATCGGGGCTTGATTCGCTGATCGAGGCCTTGCGTTGCCTGCCCGGGGTTGGCCCCAAGTCGGCGCAACGCATGGCCTATCACCTGCTGCAGCGCGACCGCAAGGGAGCGCAGCATTTGGGTGATGCCGTGCATCATGCCTTGCAGACCATCCGTCACTGCCAGCGCTGCAACACCTTTACCGAGGCTGAAATCTGCGACCGCTGCGCTTCGCCCCGGCGCGATGCGAGTCTTCTCTGTGTGGTCGAAACGCCGGTCGACATGAACATGATGGAGCAGACCCAAAGCTATCAGGGGTTGTATTACGTCCTGATGGGCAAGATATCGCCGCTGGATGGGGTCGGGCCCAAGGATATCGGGCTGGACAGACTCATGACCAGAGCGCTCGATGGCGTGGTCCGGGAGGTTATTCTGGCCACCAATTACACCAATGAAGGCGAAGCCACGGCGCACTACATCACGGCCATGCTGGGCGCCAAGGGGGTTGGCGTGACAAGAATCGCGCGAGGTATTCCGGTCGGTGGAGAGCTTGAATATGTCGACAGCGGCACACTTGCGCAGGCGTTGCGGGAGCGTAAGGCTTGCGGAGGGTGATATCCGGCTTTTATCAGGCCGCCCGATAACGTATAATTTAGCGTTTATTTTCTATCCCATCTAATTCCATTAGGGGTCAGCGTTATGAGCAATCAAGGAAAAATGGACTGCGGACGGCGGCGTCTGGTCGTTGCGACCGCAGCCGTGGGCGGGGCGGGCGCGGTTGCCGCACTCGTGCCGTTCGTCTCCAGCTTGCTTCCGTCCGAACGTGCCAAAGCTGCAGGCGCACCGGTCGAAGTGGATATCAGCAAACTGGAGTCCGGTCAGATGATGACCGTCGAGTGGCGCGGCAAGCCGGTGTGGATCATCAATCGCACCAAGGAAATGATGGATACGCTGCCCAAGCTGGCTGATGCGGTGGCCGATCCGAAATCCGAGAAAAACCAGCAACCCGCCTATGCGCAGAACGATACCCGTTCGATCAAGCCCGAAATCATGGTGGTCGTCGGTATCTGTACCCACCTTGGCTGCTCGCCGTCCCAGAAGTTCAAGGCCGGTGCCGAAGAAGGCATGCCTGGCGAATGGCTGGGCGGCTTCCTCTGCCCCTGCCACGGTTCGACCTTCGACTTTGCCGGTCGTGTCTACAAGTCGAAGCCTGCCCCGACCAACCTCGAAGTGCCGCCGCACGTGTATCTCGCTGATACCCGTATCCTGATCGGCGAAGACAAGAAGGGAGCATAAGAAATGGCTGCTGGCAATTTCGAAAAGTACAAGTCCGACGGCTCGCTGGCCGGTAACGCCCTGGAATGGGTAGATGCCCGTTTCCCGGCGACTTCCCTGTGGAAGGGCCACCTGTCCGAGTACTACGCACCGAAGAACTTCAACTTCTGGTATTTCTTCGGTTCCCTGGCCCTGCTCGTTCTGGTCATTCAGATCGTCACCGGCATCTTCCTGGTCATGCACTACAAGCCGGATGCAGCGCTCAACGCCAACGGCGTGCCGATCGCCTTTGCTTCTGTCGAGTACATCATGCGCGACGTGGCGGGGGGCTGGCTGATTCGCTACATGCACTCCACCGGGGCCTCGGCCTTCTTCATCGTGGTCTATCTGCACATGTTCCGTGGTCTGCTCTACGGTTCCTACCGCAAGCCGCGTGAACTGACCTGGTTGTTCGGCGTCGGCATCTTCCTGGTGCTGATGGGCGAAGCCTTCTTCGGCTACCTGCTGCCCTGGGGTCAGATGTCCGTCTGGGGCGCCCAGGTGATCGTGAACCTGTTCTCGGCCATCCCGGTGATCGGTCCAGACCTCTCTCTGATCATCCGCGGTGACTTCGTGGTCGGCGATGCAACGCTCAATCGCTTCTTCTCCTTCCACGTCATTGCCTTCCCGCTCGTTCTGATCGGTCTGGTTGCGGCACACGTTCTGGCCCTGCACGAAACCGGCTCGAACAACCCGGACGGCGTTGAAATCAAGGCCAACATCGGTGCCGACGGTCACCCGGTCGACGGTATCCCCTTCCATCCCTACTACACGGTCAAGGACATCGTTGGCGTAATCGTCTTCCTGATGGTCTTCTCTGCCGTGATGTTCTGGGCGCCGGAGGGTGGTGGTTATTTCCTCGAAACGCCGAATTTCTATCCGGCTGACCCGCTGAAAACGCCGCCGCACATCGCACCGGTCTGGTACTTCACGCCGTTCTACTCCATCCTGCGCGCCGTTACCTTCCCGCTCTTCGGTCTCGATGCCAAGTTCTGGGGTGTGGTTGCCATGGGTGCTTCGGTCGTGATCTTCGCCTTCCTGCCCTGGCTTGATCGCAGCCCGGTCAAGTCGATCCGTTACCGCGGCCCGATCTACAAGACGCTGCTGAGCATTTTCGTGGTTGTCTTCATCGTCCTCGGCTACTTGGGAACGCTTTCTCCGTCTCCGATCGGCGAACTGGTGTCGCAGATTTGTTCGGTGTTCTACTTCGGCTTCTTCCTCGCCATGCCGTGGTGGTCGCGGATGGACAAGTTCAAGCCGGTCCCTGACCGTGTGACGTTCAAGTGAGAGGATGCCTAAAATGAAAAAATTCCTTATCGCCTTGCTGTTCGCGCCGATCATGGCTTTCGCCAGCGGCAGCACAGCCCATATCGACAAGTGGCCCGGCTCGGTGAGCGACAAGGCCGCATTGCAGAATGGCGCCAAGCTGTTCGTCAATTACTGCCTGAACTGCCACGGCGCATCCTACATGCGCTACAAGAACCTCGTGGATCTCGGTCTGACCGAACAACAGGTCAAGGAAAACCTGATGTTTACGTCCGACAAAATCGGTGAGCTAATGCGGGTTGCCGCACGTTCCGACGAGCAAAAGCTCTGGTTCGGCGCCACGCCGCCGGATCTGACCATCGTTGCCCGGGCCCGTGGCGAAGCCGGCAATGCCGGTGCCGGCGCGGACTGGCTCTACACCTACCTGCGCTCCTTCTATCGCGACGAGAACCGTCCGACCGGCTGGAACAACACGGTGTTCGAGAATGTCGGGATGCCGCATATCCTGTACGGTCTGCAAGGCCAGCAAGTGATGAATCACGAAACGCACAAGCTGGAACTGGCTGTTCCGGGTTCCATGCCGCCGGCCGAATTCGACAAGTCGGTTTCCGATCTGGTCGGCTTCATGGTCTGGATGGGCGAGCCGCAGCAAGAGTATCGCCGGACCCTGGGCTGGTTCGTTCTGGCCTTCCTGGCTGTTCTCTTTGTGGTCGCCTACGCGCTCAAGAAGGAATACTGGAAAGACATTCACTGATCCTGTCCGGATCGGCTAACGGCATCGCGGGTTTGGCTCTGGCCGGCCCCCGATGCCGAATCTCATTTTGAGGGTTACCACAAATGATGAACCTCTACTCGGGCACCACCTGCCCATTCAGCCATCGTTGCCGCATTGTCCTGTTCGAAAAGGGCATGGA
>CAIYYE010000564.1 GCA_903930395.1 uncultured beta proteobacterium | reverse complement strand
TCTGCGCGCCTGACCGTTTAGCCATATTTCGGCATAAGCCGCAGGATCGGCCTCCATGCGTCATCGCCCTGTAATACTTGTGCAACAAAATGATGGGCTTGAAGCCTATACTTCAGGTATCACTTGGAGCTCATGCGATGACCCATCCGCAACCGAAACCCCGCTTTCCGACCGAAAATTACCTTAACCGCGAGCTCGGCCTTCTCGCCTTCAACCGGCGGGTTCTGGCCCAGGCCGAAGACGAGCGCATGCCGCTGCTCGAACGCCTGCGCTTTCTCTGCATCGTTTCGAGCAATCTCGACGAATTCTTCGAAATCCGCATGGCCGGACTCAAGGAGCAGCTCAAGGCGCATGCCACAGGCACCACCACCGACGGCAAGACAGCGCAGGAGGCCTACCGTCTGGTGTCGGCCGAGGCGCATGCCATCGTTACCGAGCAATACGAGCACTTCAACGACATCATCCTGCCGGCCCTGGCCGAGGAAGGTATCCGCTTCCTGCGCCGCTCGTCGTGGAACGAAGCCCAGCGCGAGTGGATACGCAATTATTTCCTGCGTGAAATGGTGCCCGTACTGACGCCGATTGGGCTCGACCCGTCTCACCCCTTCCCCAAGGTGCTCAACAAGAGCCTCAATTTCGCCATCGAACTGGAGGGCAAGGACGCTTTCGGGCGCAGTTCCAACGCCGCCATCGTCCAGGCGCCGCGCGTCCTGCCGCGCGTCATCCAGTTGCCCGAAGAACTGGCCGGCTGCGCCTACGGCTTCGTTTTCCTGTCGTCTATCCTGCATGAATTCGTCGGCGAGTTGTTCACCGGCATGAGCGTCCTCGGCTGCTACCAGTTCCGCGCCACGCGCAACTCCGACCTGTTCGTCGACGAGGAAGAAGTCACCAACCTGCGTACCAAGCTGCAGGGCGAACTGCCACAGCGCCATTTCGGCAATGCCGTGCGTCTCGAGGTCGCCAACAACTGCTCGGAGGCAATGACCGAGTTTCTGCTCGCCCAGTTCAGCCTCAAGCCGGCCGATCTCTATCGCGTCAATGGCCCGGTCAATCTCGTCCGCCTGATGCAGGTGCCGGACTGGGTCGACCGCCCGGACATGAAGTTCCGGGCCTTCGTCCCCGGCCTGCCCAAGGCCGTCGGCAAGGGCGTCAATATTTTCGACACCATTCGCAAGACGGATGTGCTGCTGCACCATCCCTACCAGTCCTTCGCGCCGGTCATCGAGTTTCTCAGTCAAGCGGCGACTGATCCGGCCGTGGTCGCCATCAAGATGACCGTCTATCGCACCGGCACCGACTCGGTGCTCATGGAATCGCTGATCCGCGCCGCCCAGAACGGCAAGGAAGTCACCGTCGTCGTCGAACTGATGGCCCGTTTCGACGAAGAAGCCAACATCAGCTGGGCGACCAAACTCGAAGACGTCGGCGCCCATGTCGTTTATGGCGTCGTCGGCTACAAGACGCACGCCAAGGCCCTGCTCATCGTGCGCCGCGAAGAAGGCGGCCTCAAGCGTTACGCCCACCTCGGCACCGGCAACTACCACCCGCGCACCGCCCGCCTCTACTCCGACTTCGGCCTGATGACGGCCAACGAGGAAATCACCCACGACGTCAGCGAGGTCTTCAAGCAGTTGACCGGACTGGGCAAGGCACGCACGCTCAAACACCTGTGGCAGGCCCCGTTCACGCTGCAACCCAATGTCGTCGCCGGCATCCACGCCGAAACCGAAACGGCCAAAGCTGGCGGCAAGGGGCGGATTGTCGCCAAGATGAATTCGCTGCTCGAACCGGAAGTCATCGACGCCCTCTACGAAGCCTCGAAGGCCGGCGTCGAGGTCGATCTGATCATCCGCGGCGTTTGTGCGCTACGCCCCGGCGTACCGGGACTATCGGAGAATATCCGCGTCCGCTCGATCATCGGCCGTTTCCTCGAACACCACCGGATTTTCTACTTCCAGGCCGGCGGCAAGGAAACCGTCTATCTTTCCAGCGCCGACTGGATGGAACGCAATTTCTTCAAGCGCATCGAACTGGCCTTCCCCATACTCGACCCCAAGCTCAAAAAACGCGTCATCACCGAGGGCCTCAAGTTCTACCTGGCCGACAATCAGCAAGGCTGGGACATGAACAGCCAGGGCAACTACCAGCGCCGCCGCTCGACCCGCGCCAAGCCGCACAATGCGCAGGGCGAGTTGATGGTGACGCTGGGGAATGGCTGATCGGGGCTTTCCTGACTAGCCATCCTCACGGCACAAGTCGCGACGCCGTTGTCCCATGGACGCGCGAGATCGAATGGCCAGGTGAACGAGCTGTCGCGGATCGTCTCCAATCACCGTAAAGTGCCCCATTTTGCGTCCTCGTCGCGCCTCCCTCTTGCCATAGTTGTAGAGCCTGAGTTTCGGCACCTCCAGAAGTCGACTCCAGTCCGGCTCGCCGAATTGCAGCGATGAAGAGTCAAACCAGAGGTCGCCCAACAGGTTGACCATGGTTGCCGCTGAATGCATGGCGACGCTACCTAAAGGCATGCCGCAAAGCGCCCGGACCTGTTGCTCAAACTGACTGGTGACACAGGCATCCATTGTGTAATGCCCGGAATTGTGGGGTCTGGGCGCCAACTCGTTAACGTACAGCTGGCCATCGATCACAAAGAACTCGACGGTCAGGGTACCCACATAGGCCATTCTGACTGCAATCTCCCGACCAATGCTTTCTGCCTTGAGCGACAGATCGGTGCTTGCCAGAGGCGCCGGCACCACTGAAAAATCGAGAATGCCTTGCCGGTGATGGTTCTCGGCCAGGGGATAGCAGGCAATCTGGCCAGCCTGGTTGCGCGCCAGAACAACCGAGACTTCGAAATCCAGATGCATTTGACGCTCAAGAACACAAGGCTCAGCGCCCAAGTGCCGAAAGGCGTACAGCGCTTCCTTCTTGCACCGCACGCGCACCTGCCCCTTGCCGTCGTAACCACAGCGGGCGATCTTGAGAATACCGGGAAAAAGCGCCGGATCAGCAAGGCCGATATCATCCTCGGAGGCTATTGCCGCATAGGGCACGTGCGGGACGCCTATTTCTTGCAAAAACGACTTTTCAGCCAGCCGATCCTGACATATGGCAACCGCTTCCGGGCCGGGATATACCGGCAAATGTTTTGCCAGATAGGCGAGGCTCGCTGCCGGAACACTTTCAAACTCGGTGCTTACTGCGTCACAAGTTTCCGCCAAAAGCGCCAGGGCCTGCCGGTCGTTATAGGCAGCGACGATATGCTGATCAGCGATCCGTCCAGCAACGGAATCCGGGTCACCATCCAGAACAATGACGCGATAACCCATATCCTGGGCAGCGCGAACAAAATAGCGACCGAGCTGACCGCCGCCCAGTATTCCGAGTGTGGCGGGCGGCAATATCATTGCGACATCTCCAGCGTCATGGACAGCACTTTGCGTTCTTGTTCGCGCCGGAACTCGGCCAACTTTTCAAGCAACCCGGCTTCTTTTCCTGCCTGCGTCACGGCCAGCGAAGCGATGGCAAACAGGGCCGCATTGGCGGCACCGGCTTCGCCGATGGCAAAAGTGGCAACCGGCACGCCTTTGGGCATTTGAACGATAGACAGCAGTGAGTCCATTCCTTTGAGGTGCTTTGACGGCACAGGTACCCCCAGCACAGGCACCAGCGACTTGGCTGCCAGCATGCCGGGCAGGTGAGCCGCCCCACCAGCTCCGGCAATGATGGCATGCAGGCCGCGACCACTTGCCTTCTCGGCGTAATCAAACAACAAGTCCGGGGCCCGGTGTGCTGAAACCACTTTTGCCTCATAGGGGACCGCAAACTCATCACAGATCCGTGCGGCAGCCTCCATGACCGGCCAGTCAGATTGCGAACCCATGACAATGCCGATCACCGGCCCGCTTGGTCTTGCCATACTCATTTCAACTCCCAGGATGGATAAATCAATTTCTAAAACTTCTCTGGCCGCATGACGAGAACATCGGACAGAAAAGTCACCATGACAAAATTGGCGTAATAGTTTTCCTGCAAGTGCGCAAGGATGTTCAGGGCCGTCTTTTCGGCACACAAAATCTCGATCCGTATATTTGCGCTGGGCGGCCATGCCGCATCACGCCGGCCGTGCGCACCGCTGCCCCGGGCATCCGAAATGGTGTAGCCATGTACATCAAGGCTCAGCAGATCGGCCACCACGACCGACTCGAGGCTGGCTTCGCAGACCACAGTCAGCAATTTGCGGGGCGAAAGTTGGGCGACCATCAGAGCACTCCCTCAATACCGACCGCCATCGCGTGATAAAGCGGAATGCCGACGAGTAGATTGAATGGAAAGGTTATGCCCAATGCGGCGCCAATCGACAAGGCGGGATTGGCTTCCGGAATGGCTATACGCATGGCCGCCGGGGCGGCAATGTAGGAGGCGCTGGCATACAGCGTTGCCAGCATCGCAGCGCCGCCCACCGACAAGCCGATAGCGTTCGCCGTGATCACACCCAGCCCTCCAGCCAATACGGGCATGGCAAGCGCAAAGACAATCAAGAAAGTCCCGGCGCGACGCAGGTCTGGCAGGCGGCTGGCAACCACCAACCCCATCTCGAGCAGGAAC
>CAIYYE010000563.1 GCA_903930395.1 uncultured beta proteobacterium | reverse complement strand
TCATATCAAGGACATTCTCGCGACCAATGACATTGCCAAGGGCATCGCTACGCACAAAAAATGTATGGAAACCCATGGGCCCGCGCGGATAGACCAGCGTCTGCCCGCCATCTGCCTCTTTCCAGCGGATGGCGGGCAGACCCATTCTGCGCTCCATATCCTCGACCCGCGCAGTGTCGGCCTGGAGACCGAGACCGTCATAAGCCGCGCAGCCACCGAGCAGCGCGATGAGCAGGGCAAGGCTAGCGACCCGGCAATTCATGTGAGTACTTACTCGCGTTCTGCGCTCAACAGGCGCTCGCAGTAGCGGGCGATCAAGTCGACTTCGAGATTGACCTTGCTGCCGGGCTTGAGGCGATTAAGGGTCGTGTTTTCCAGCGTGTGCGGGATCAGGTTGATGGTGAAGTCGGTGCCATTGACGTCATTGGTCGTCAGGCTGGTGCCATCGACGACTATGGAGCCCTTGCGCGCGATGAACTTGGCGATAGGCTTGGGGGCGCGGATTTCGAGCAATCGGTTGTCGCCGACCGGGTCGAAACGGAGCACTTCACCCACACCATCGACATGACCGGAAACCAGATGTCCGCCGATGACATCGCACAGACGTAGCGCTTTTTCCAGATTGACCGGGCCGGGTGCATCTAGCCCGACGGTGCAGGACAGGGTTTCCGGCGAGACATCGACCATGAACTCCTTGCCTTCCCTGGCAACGACGGTCAGGCAGACACCATTGTGGGCGATCGAATCACCGAGCGCCACTCCGTCCAGATCAAGCTCACCGGCATCGACATGCAGTCGAAAGCCGACTTCGCGTGGAGTGAGGTGGGTAATGTGGCCAACGGCCGCGACAATTCCTGAGAACATGGCTGATCCTGCGTTGCGCAAAAATCAGACTTTATCACGGTCGATTGGCCACCCGGCTTTAACGCCCACCCCGCTCCTCGTCCCTGCCACGCTGCCGGCGTTGTTCGGGCTGCCCGCCGCCTTGCGGTGCGGCCTGACGCGGCGGCTCGACCCGCTGCTGGGGCATGGGTACCGGTGCTGGTGCCGGCGCCTGCATTACCGGTCGTGGCGGCTCAACCCGCACTGGCGGCATCTCGCGCACCGGCGGCGGAGCTGGCATCCTGACCTCAGGCACCGGTCTCGGCATTTCAGGCTGGCGGACAATCTGCGGCATTTCGCGTTCGCGGGGCGACGGGGCAGGGCGGTCCATGCGCGGCATTTCCCGCGCTTCCCGCATTTCCCGACGTTGTTCCCTGTCCTGCGGCGGCATCGGTGGCCGGGCCTGACGTTCTTCCAGCCGCATGTCGGGGGCAGGCATGTCGCGCACCGGCGGCGGGGCTGGCATCCGTACTTCCGGCGCGGGAACTGCCCTCGGCATGGGCATTTCTGGCTGGCGGATGATTTGCGGCGCTTCGCGTTCGCGGGGCGGCGGGACCGGACGGTCCATGCGCTGCATTTCCCGACGTTGTTCCCTTTCCTGGGAAGGCATCGGCGGCTGGGCCTGACGCTCTTCCAAGCGCATGTCGGGCCCCGGCATGTCGCGACGCATCGGCGCCGGGACAGCATCGGGTGTGCGTACACGCCGCTCGGCATCCGGACGATATGCGCCATCGCGACCCGGCATCGCCTCGAAACGCGGGGCGCTGCGCTCCTGAACATTTGGCCGCCCGGCTTCGAATTCACGAGGCCGGCTGATCGCGTCCCGCCTTGGGTCGCTGTGCGACCGGGCTGCGCCCTGAGCCGGGGCCAGCCAGTCGGCATTGGGGGCATGCCGGGCGAGTGGGGCACGTCCCAGATCCGGACGCTCCTGGCGCCGAACTTCCCGCGCCGTGATGGTCTGGCCTTCGCGGACCATATTGGCCGGGACGACGGTAACTGCGCGTGGCAAGTCATGGTGGACAAACGGTGCCCGCGGCCCGCCACGGATAGCCCGGTCCACCACGCTCACATCGCGAATATGGGTGACGTTAATCTGATGAACATACTTGGTGCTATGGCGATGGCCGGGTACATAAACTTCGCGCGGGGCGAGCGGGAACCAGCCGACGGCGGGGGCGGCACCCGATCTGAATCCGACATTCCAGCCCGGATTACCGATCCAGGCGACCAGGGCCGGGGCATACACGGGCCGGGCGACGAGGCGACCGGGGACCCAGCCCCAGCGACCATTGATGATGGCCCAACGACCATAGTGAAAGGGGGCGAAGCCCCAGGGCGCCTGGTCGATCCAGGTCCAGCCCCAGGGCGCGACCCAGGCCCAGCGCCCGTAGCGGTAGGGTGCCCAGTCATCGGCCACGGCACGCGGATACCATACCGAGCCGTAATCCGGCGCGGTCTGCCAGTCACCGTAGTTGTCGAGATCCTGATAGCCGGTCATGCGCGGCGAAACGAGTCGGCGCGACTGGCTGGCCAATGTCGCATTTTCGCGATTGGCCACCCAGTGGTCGAAAGTATCGAAGGCGGGGCCGGCATCCATCTGTACGTTGCCATCGCTCCAGCTGCTTGCCCGCTGACCGGCAGCAACCGGCATCACGCGCTGGCCGTCGTCCAACGTGGCCCGACCGGCCTGCACGCTCAGTTCGCTGCGATCACCCAAAACGTTGATGCGATACCGTCCCGGCGTCAGGAAACGGACATTGCCGTCCGGCGTGGCAATCATCACATCGTCGGCCTGATCGCGGTCAAGGATGCTGACGGTGAGACTGCCACCATTCAGGCGGATATCGACCCGTTCATCGTCCACGACCGAAAATTCAAGCTGGCTGTCGTCGGCCAGTCGATAGGCCGTCGATCCTATCCAGACCTCGGCCCGGCCGTGCCCTCCTGTTTCCAGCACGGCACCGCTGCTGACCGGCCAGTTGAGCGTGGCCGGGCCGGCCTGTTCGTTACGGTCAACGCGGAAATCGACCTGATGTTCGATATGGGCCAGGCGCCCGACACGCGCCGGCGGATCGCTCTGTGCCAGCGCCGGAAAGGCAATGGCCAGGCTCAGCGCAAACAGGATTCTTTTTAATTTTGACAGCATCGACGACTCCCGAAGGGACAACTTCGCCCGCCCGAAAAGGCGGGGCCATGGGTAATCAACGCGCCAGCACCAGAAAGGATGAGTCCGCGGACCGATTAAATGGTTTCAAAATGTTGCCGCCCTGATGGCTCAGATCTTTTCGGCGGCTATCCCGAATTTTCTCGCGACCATCACGTACGACTCGCGGGCCGATGCCACCTTGGGGCTCTTGCGGTCCTTGCGCTGGGCGCGCTGGAGATAGTCACGCGCCCGGGCGGCCAGGTCTTCATTCCAGCCCTTCTTGTCCATCAAGGCACAGATGGCCTTGGCCGCGTTGACCAGGAATTGCAGGTTGGGCATCTGCTCGACGGCCTGATCAAGAAACGCCACAGCACCTTCCAGGTCACCCTCACGCGCCGCCATGACCCCCTTGTTGTTGAGGTCGACGATCTCCTTGCCGACCTGCTCGAGCAGGTTCTTGCCAGCATCGGGCTGGCCGGTCTGGGTAAAGACGCTGGTGATGTGATCGATGAGCGTCTTGTCCTCGTGGTTTTCGGCCGCCACCTGACGCATGATCTTGGTCGCCTCACCCTCCTTGCCTATCGTGTAGCAGGCATGAGCCAGATCGACGGCAAGGCGTTGCGAAACCTGTTTGCCTTGCTCGGCCGCCTCGCTCTTGAGGGCTTTTTGCAAGGCCAGCGCCTGATCGACCAGGTGCCTGGCCTTGTCCACCGCACCCTCGTTGTTCAGGCAGAGGCTTTCAGTAACCAGTGCCGCAATTTCGGCCTGCTTGTCGCCGCGCAATTCGCGCTTCATGTCGGCGGCGATTTTCCGCGTCGCCTCCACATTGCCGCGGTCGATCAGGACGCGCGACAGGTTGGCAAAATCATCGACCGTCCGCAGGCTCGACCCCCGGCCCCGCTCAATCACCTTGATGTAAGCTTTTTCGGCTGCCGACAGATCCTTGTTGCGGGCCGCCACGTCACCGACCAGACGTTGTCGCACAGTGTTGTGCGGCGAAAAATCGGCAGCTCGCTGCAAGGTCTGCTGAGCCGCCTCTAGCCGGCCCTGGGCTTCGTGCACGGAGGCCAGAAAGTCGTAGGCCGAGAGGTAATCCGGCGCTTCTTCAATAACCTGCTCGGTCAGTTGCTCGGCTTCATGCAGTGCCCCACGATCCCGCAAGGCCGTCGCCAGGCCCATTTTGGCCCAGGGAACAATCCGTCCTTCGAGGACATGGCGGAACACAGCTTCGGCATCGTGGGTCCTGCCCAGCGCATGCAGCAGATCGCCCTTGAAGCGCAGGGCATCGTACACATATTGCGGCTGCTGCTGGATGACACGGTCACAGGCGACGATGGCTTCCTGCAGGGCGCCGGCTTCGATGTGCTCGTAGACTTTACGCAGCACATGCTTGCGGTAGATCGCCCGGATCAGCCGTATCTGCAACTGATCGGCCGTAAACGGCTTGATCAGGTAATCGTCCGGCGCCAGCTCGGCCAGCGCAACGACATTGGTATGGCCGCGCTCGCTGGTGATGATCATGTACACCGTCGACAAGGGAATGAGGTGGGCGTGACGAAGCTCTTCGAGCAATTGCTGACCGTCGCGGCCATCGTCGAGGACGAAATCCGAGACCACGATGTCGAAACGGTTGGCTTTGACCTGCCGGATCACTTCGGCCGAGTTGCCCGCCCCATGCACCTGCGTCACGCCCAGCGCCCCCAGCATCAGGCGCAGGGAGTCACGGGCCGGCGAATGACGGTCAACAATGAGGACTCGCTTTTTGGTCAGCGATTGCTGCAAAACCAGCAGCATCTCGTCATTGTCGAGAGGGTTTTTCCCCTTGGCTTGGCGTTTACTCATTTCGCCAACTTACTTGAGTTCGCCGGACAGGGCAAGGAATTGGCAAAAACCTGTGAGATTTCAGCGCCCTGAAGTAAAATCCGCGGTCCGCCTTTGCACTGCAACATACCCGATCCAATGCTCTACCCCACCCGTTTCGATGTCATCGTCGTCGGCGGCGGCCACGCCGGCACCGAGGCTGCGCTTGCCGCAGCGCGGGCGGGTGCGAACACGCTGCTGCTGACGCATAACCTCGATACGCTGGGTGCGATGAGCTGCAATCCGTCGATCGGCGGCATCGGCAAGGGCCACCTGGTGCGCGAGGTCGATGCACTGGGCGGGGCGATGGCGGCAGCCACCGACGAGGCCGGCATTCAGTTCCGCATTCTCAACGCCTCGAAAGGCCCGGCCGTGCGCGCCACCCGCGCCCAGGCCGACCGCGTGCTGTATAAGCAGGCCATCCGCAGCCGCCTGGAAAACCAGCCCAATTTGACCATTTTTGCCGAAGCCTGCGACGACCTCATCGTCGAAGGCGAGCGCGTCGTCGGCGCCGTGACACAACTCGGCATCCGCTTCATGGCCGGCGCCGTCGTCCTCACCGCCGGGACTTTCCTCAACGGCAAGATCCACGTCGGGCTCGAGAACTACACCGGCGGCCGCATGGGCGATCCACCCGCAAACTCGCTGGCGGCCCGCCTCAAGGAACTCAAGCTGCCGCAGGGTCGCCTGAAGACCGGCACTCCACCGCGCCTCGACGGCAAGACCATCGATTTCTCGGTGATGGAAGAACAGCATTCGGACAGCCCGATGCCGGTCTTCTCTTTCCTCGGCAACGCCGCCCAGCATCCTCGCCAACTGCCGTGCTGGATCACCGAAACCAACGAGCGCACACACGACATCATCCGCAGCGGGCTGGATCGCTCCCCGATGTACACCGGCGTCATCGAAGGCGTCGGCCCGCGCTATTGCCCGTCGATCGAAGACAAGATCCACCGCTTCGCCGACAAGAACCAGCATAACGTCTTCCTCGAACCAGAAGGCCTGACGACGCACGAGATCTACCCGAACGGCGTGTCCACCAGCCTGCCTTTCGACATCCAGCTGGCCCTCGTCCGTTCGATCCGCGGCATGGAAAACTGCCACATCCTGCGTCCCGGCTACGCCATCGAATACGATTTCTACGATCCGCGCGGCCTCAAGGACACACTGGAAACCAAGGCCATCGCCGGCCTCTTTTTCGCCGGCCAGATCAACGGCACGACCGGCTACGAAGAAGCCGCCGCCCAGGGCCTGCTCGCCGGCGTCAATGCCGTACGCTACGTCCGTGACGAAGCCGGCTGGTGCCCGAAACGCAATGAGGCTTACCTCGGCGTCCTGGTCGACGACCTCATCACGCGCGGCGTCGCCGACCCCTACCGGATGTTCACGAGCCGCGCCGAATACCGTTTGAGCCTGCGCGAAGACAATGCCGATCTGCGCCTGACCGAACAGGGCAGGGCGCTCGGCCTGGTCGACGACGTGCGCTGGGCCGCCTTCAGCCAGAAGCGCGATGCCATCGCCGCCGAGCAGGAGCGTCTCAAATCGACCTGGGTCAATCCCAAACTGACACCGGTCGACGATTGCATCCGCGTCCTCGGCAAGCCCATCGAACATGAATACAACCTGTTCGAACTGCTGCGCCGCCCGGAAGTGCGCTACGAAACACTGCTTACCCTGCCCGGCGCTGGCGAGGCGCAAACTGACCCGGCGGTCGTCGAGCAACTCGAAATCTCGGCCAAGTACCAGGGCTATATCGACCGTCAGGCCGAAGAGGTCGCCAAGTCTGCTTCCTACGAAAACATGCTGCTGCCGACTGATCTCGATTACGCCACTGTGGCCGGCCTCTCCAACGAGGTCAAACAGAAACTGGCCCAGCACAAGCCGCAGACCATCGGCCAAGCCTCGCGGCTCCAGGGCATCACGCCGGCAGCCGTGTCCTTGCTGCTGATCCACCTCAAGCGCCACAGTCTGGCCAGCAGCCTATGAGCCTGAATGCGCTTGCCAGCGGCCTTGCCGCCCTCGACATCACGCTGCCGGCCGACGCACAGCACAAGCTGCTCGCCTTCCGCGACCTGCTGCTCAAATGGAACAAGACCTACAACCTGACCGCCCTGCGCGACCCGGCCCAGGCCGTTTCGCACCATCTGCTCGATTCCCTGGCCATCCTGCCGCACATCGCTGCCGGCAATCTGCTCGACGTTGGCAGCGGCGGCGGCCTGCCCGGCATTCCGCTGGCCATCGCCCGGCCTGAACTGGCGGTCAGCATGGTCGACACGGTGCAGAAGAAAACGACGTTCCTGCAACAAGCCGTCATTGAATTGGCACTGAAGAATGTTACGGTGCACCACGCCCGGGTTGAGGAAATGCAGGGGCAATACGCCCAGATCAGCTCGCGTGCCTTTGCCGAAATCGGCCTTTTCATCAGCCTGACCCGCCACCTGCTGGCCCCCGATGGTCGCTGGCTGGCCATGAAAGGCGTGCGACCGGACGACGAACTCAAGGCACTGCCAGCCGACATCATGGTGGAAGCGATCATTCCGCTGACCGTGCCGGGGCTGGATGCCGAACGACATTTGATTATTTTGAAAGCCGGGTCATGAAAGTACTCGCCATAACCAACCAGAAAGGCGGCGTCGGCAAGACGACCACCGCCGTGAACCTGGCGGCGTCGCTGGCTGCTGAAGGCAAGCGCGTCCTGCTCATCGACATGGATCCGCAGGGCAACGCCACCACTGGCGCCGGGATCACCAAGAAGGAAGCGCTGCCGACTGTCTATCAATTGCTGATCGGCGCGGCAACGCTGCTCGAAGTCTGCATCAAGACCGAGTTTGCCTTCGACATCCTGCCCGCCAACCGCGAACTGGCCGGTGCCGAAGTCGAAATGATCGACCTCGACCAGCGCGAATATCGCCTCAAAAACGCCTTGCAGCAGAATCACGCCGAATACGACTTCGTCCTCATCGACTGCCCGCCGGCCCTCAACATGCTGACCGTCAATGCCCTGGTCGCTGGCGACTCCGTGCTGATACCGATGCAATGCGAGTACTACGCGCTGGAGGGCTTGTCCGATCTCGTCGAAACCCTGCGCAAGGTGCGCCATCACCTCAACTCCCGCCTGGAAATCGAAGGCCTGCTACGCACCATGTACAACGGTCAGAGCACACTGACCCAGCAGGTCTCGAGCGAACTTGAAAGCCACTTCGGCGACAAGGTGTACAAGACCATCATCCCGCGCAATGTCCGGCTGGCCGAAGCGCCGTCCTACGGCAAGCCGGTTATCGCCTTCGACAAAAACTCCCGAGGCGCGCAGGCCTACAGCGCGCTCGCCAAAGAAATTCTTGAAAGGGTCGCCCAATGATCAAGATGAAAGGACTCGGCCGCGGCCTCGACGCGCTGCTTTCCGGCAGCGACAAACCGCAGGGCGATGAGCAGCGCAACCTGCCGGTCGAACGCCTGAAACCCGGAAAATACCAGCCGCGCACCCACATGGACCAGGACTCGCTGGCCGAACTGGCCGCCTCAATCAAGGCCCAGGGCGTCATGCAACCCATCCTCGTCCGTGCCGTCAACAGCACGCCGGGGGCCGAACGCTATGAAATCGTCGCTGGCGAACGCCGCTGGCGCGCCTCGCAACTGGCCGGCCTGACCGAAGTTCCCGTCCTCGTTCGCAGCATTCCGGACGAGCAGGCACTGGCCATGGCGCTCATCGAGAACATCCAGCGCGAGAACCTCAACCCGCTCGAAGAAGCCCAGGGCCTGCAGCGCCTGATCGACGAGTTCGGCCTGACCCATCAACAAGCAGCCGATGCCGTTGGTCGATCGCGTCCGGCCGCCAGTAATCTGTTGCGCTTGCTGCAGCTGACCCCGCCGGTTCAGGAATTGCTCATGACCGGCCAGATCGACATGGGCCACGCCCGCGCCCTGTTGCCGGTATCGACTGGCCAGCAGGTCGGCCTGGCCCAGCGCGTCGTCCAGAAAGGCCTGTCGGTTCGCGACACCGAACGACTGGTTCAGCAGCTATTGAATCCGCCCAGACACGCCCCGGAAAAAGCCATCGACCGCGACCTCCTGAGTTTGCAGGAACGTCTGTCCGACGGACTGGGCGCCAACGTGGCCATTCGCTCCAACAAGAAAGGCGCAGGCAAGGTCACCATTGAATTTTCGAGCCTGGACCAGTTGGATGGCCTCATTTCACGGCTTAATGCTTAAGCAATGTCACTAATCGAAATCAAGCACCCCTGCGGGAAAACCCTCACTTTTTGCGCTTCGGAAATTGACTCCTCTATAAGACTCCGGTACACTCGCACGGTTATTGATCGAGGCATGTCTTGCATCCGCAGGTAAGCTGGATACTCAGCCGCCAGGCGGCACTGACAAGCGTACTGGCCATCCTGGCAGGCTTGTTCGTAAGCTGGAATGCGGCAGTCTCGGTTCTGATCGGGGGATCAATCGGATTCATCGCCAATCTCGGATACGTCCTGAGAGCGTTGCGGTTGAGTCCGGATGCGGATCCGGTCAAGGCATATCGGGCGCAAGCCGCCGGAGAGGGGTTCAAGTTTCTGCTCACTCTCGTCGGCTTTGCGCTAGTGTTTTTAGGGTACAAGGGGGTCGCGGTTCTGCCGCTCTTTCTTGGATACGCATCAACCTTCGTCATCTACTGGATGGCACTGCTGAAGCAACGCTAGGCTGACTGGAGAAAACATGAGCGCAGAAGGCGGCACTACTGCTTACATTCAACACCACCTGACCAATCTCGCTGTCTGTGCAGACAGCGCCAAGGTCGATGGGGTCTGTAGCGGATTCTGGACTTTCCACCTCGATACCCTGCTGGTTTCCGGCATTCTGGGTCTGGTGGTTTTCGGCCTGATGGCCATGCTGGCAAGCAAGGCCACCGCGGGCGTCCCGTCAGGCGGCCAGAACTTCGTTGAAATGGTGGTCGGCCTCGTCGACCAGCAGGTTCGCGATACCTTCCATGGCAAGAGCGCCCTGGTTACCCCGCTGGCCATTACCATTTTCGTCTGGGTGTTCGTCATGAACGCCATGGACTTGATTCCGGTCGATTTCCTGCCCGTCGCGCTGCAAGCCGCCACCGGCAATCATCACCTGCCCTTCAAGTTCGTGCCGACCACCGACCCCAACCTGACCTTCGCCATGTCGCTGACGGTGTTCGTCATCTCGATCGTCATGGGCCTCAAGGTCAAGGGTTTCGGTCACTTCATGCATGAAGTCTTCGCGGTTCCGTTTGGTCTCAAACTTGCCCCGATCAACCTCCTGTTCCGTATCGTTGAAGAAATCGCCCGCCCGATCTCGTTGTCGCTGCGACTCTTCGGCAACATGTACGCCGGTGAAATGGTTTTCATCCTGATCGCCCTGCTCGGTATCTACCAGCTGCCGCTGGCGCTGCCCTGGGAACTGTTCCACATTCTGATCATCACCCTGCAGGCTTTCGTGTTCATGATGCTGACCATCGTGTACATGTCGATGGCTGCGGAATCGCACTAATCTGTACCGTTTTACTTAGTCGTTTTTTACTTTTTACTTTAACCCCGCAAAAAACCAACCATACAGAGGAGTAAACAAGGAACACGCAACCGTTCTCACCAACACCGCTAACGCTG
>CAIYYE010000562.1 GCA_903930395.1 uncultured beta proteobacterium | reverse complement strand
GATCAGCGCAACTTGGGGTTGAGCGAGCCGCGGTTGTAATCCTTGTCGCCGGGCATGATGATCCGGCCGATGCCGAAAACACTGCCCTGAGCCTCCACCGGGCGCAGCTTGTTTTCCGGATATTCAGCCGCCAGCTTCTGTGCCTCGGCCGCCTTGGCGGCATCGACAAATTCCCAACGGCCATTGGGATAAAGACGTACCTTCTCGCCGTTGAGCATCGTCGCCTCGAGCGGCGTCCGGTCCAGCTCGGCGGCGAGGCCCTGCCCCGCCACCAGCATCAGGATCAATACATAAACCGCTTTCACAGTTTGCCATCCACCCAGGCCGGCACCGACGCCAGCGCCGCCGGCAGGTTTTCCGGCTGCGTACCACCGGCCTGCGCCATGTCCGGACGACCGCCGCCCTTGCCACCGACCTGCTGGGCGACAAGATTCACCAGTTCGCCAGCCTTGACCTTGGCGGTCAGGTCTGGCGTCACGCCGGCAATCAGCGTCACCTTGCCATCGACGACCGAGGCCAGCACGATGGCGGCCGACTTGAGCTTGTCGCGCAGCTTGTCCATGGTTTCGCGCAGGGTGTTGACGTCTGCCCCCTCCAGGGTTGCCGCGAGCACCTTGGCGCCCTTGATATCGACGGCCTGGGCCAGCATGTCGTCGCCCTGGGCCGAAGCCAGCTTGCCCTTGAGGGCCGCCAGTTCGCGTTCGAGCTTCTTGACCTGATCGAGCACAGCCAGCACCCGGCCATGGACGTCCTTGGGCAGCACCTTGAGGGTGCCGGCGACGCCGCCGAGCGCGCTTTCCATGTCCTGCATGTAGGCCAGGGCATTGTCGCCCGTCACCGCCTCGACACGCCGGACGCCAGCCGCAACGCCGCCTTCTGCGGTGATGCTGAAGAGACCGATGTCACCCGTACGCGTCACGTGGGTGCCGCCGCACAGTTCGCGCGAGGAGCCGATGTCCAGAACGCGCACGTCATCGCCGTACTTTTCACCGAAGAGCATCATGGCGCCAAGCTTCTGAGCTTCGGCGATGGGCAGGACGCGGGTTTCGGTGGCGAGGTTGGCGAGGATCTCGGCATTGACGATATTTTCAACGCGGCGGATTTCCGCATCGGTCATCGGCTGGTTATGCACAAAGTCGAAACGGGTCTTGTCCGGATCGACCTGCGAACCCTTTTGCTGAACATGGTCGCCCAGCACTTCGCGCAGCGCCTTGTGCAGCAGGTGGGTGGCCGAGTGATTGCGCATGATGCGCTGGCGGGCCAGCACGTCGACCTTGGCTGTAACGCCATTGCCGAGCGAAATGCTGCCGGTTTTGACGACGCCGTGGTGACCGAAGACGGTTGCCTGAATCTTTTGCGTATCTTCGACGGCGAATATGCCATGCACCGACTGCAGCACACCGCTGTCGCCGACCTGACCGCCGGATTCGGCGTAGAAGGGGGTGTCATCGAGAACGACGACGCCGATTTCGCCTTCATTCAATTGATTGACTGCTGCGCCGTCCTTGTACAGGGCCAGCACGTTGGCCTTGGCTTCGAGCGTGGCGTAACCGTGGAAGGTCGTCGCCGGGCCGTCGTACTCGAGGTTGGTCGCCATCTTGAACTTGCCGGCGGCGCGCGCCTGTTCCTTCTGGCGGGCCATGGCCGCGTCGAAGGCGGCAGCATCGACGGTGATCTTGTGCTCGCGGCAGATGTCCTGCGTCAGGTCGAGCGGGAAGCCATAGGTGTCGTGCAGCTTGAAGGCGGTATCGCCGTTGAAGACCCCGCCTTCGCCCAGTGACTTGAGTTCGCCTTCAAGAATGGCCATGCCATGCTCGATGGTTTCGAAGAAACGGTCTTCTTCCTGCTTCAGCGTGGCGACAATGCGCGCCTGATTCTGGCCGAGCTCAGGATAGGCCATGCCCATTTCACCGACGAGATCGGGCACCATCTTGTGGAAGAAGGCGGCGCGAGCGCCGAGCTTGTAGCCGTGACGGATGGCGCGGCGGATGATGCGGCGCAGGACATAGCCACGACCTTCGTTACCCGGAATGACGCCATCGGCGAGCAGGAAGGAGCAGGCGCGGATATGGTCGGCCAAGACCTTCAACGAGGGCGAGGCCATGTCGGCAGCGCTCGTTTCGCGGGCAGCGGCCTTGAGCAGGGCCTGGAAGAGGTCGATTTCGTAATTGGCATGAACACCCTGCAGCACAGCAGAAATCCGCTCCAGGCCCATGCCGGTGTCGACCGAGGGCTTGGGCAGCGGGTGCATGACGCCGGCTTCGTCGCGATTGAACTGCATGAAGACGTTGTTCCAGATTTCGATGAAACGGTCGCCG
>CAIYYE010000561.1 GCA_903930395.1 uncultured beta proteobacterium | reverse complement strand
GCAGACAAGAAATACCGGGTGGTAACCACACCGGTGCTCAACGAGCAGGGAGAACGCCTGGGTTCGGTCGGCGAGTGGCTCGACATCACCGACCAGCTTCGGGCCCAGGACCGGCTCACCGACGTCATTCACCAGGCGGCCGAGGGCGACTTCTCCATCCGTCTTGCACTGAACGCCGATGATCCCTTCTTCGTCCGGATCGAGGGCCTGATCAATCAGCTCCTGGAAAATGGCGAAAACGCGCTCAACGAGCTTTCACTGGTCCTTTCCGCCATTGCCGAGGGCAATCTGACGGTGCGGATTTCCTCGGATTACCAGGGCGTTTTCGGTGAGCTGAAAGACAATACCAACTCCACCGTAGCGCGCCTCAAGTCCGTCATTTCACAAATCAAGGAAGCAGCCGAGTACGTTAATTCCGCCGCCCAGGAAATGGCTGCCGGCAACCAGAACCTCTCCCGGCGGACCGAGCAGCAGGCCGGTACGCTCGAGGAAACGTCAGCATCGATGGAACAGATCAATATTACGGTGCAGCAGAATTCGGCCAACGCACACGTCGCCAACCAGCTCGCGACAGACTCCAACGCCGTCACGGCGCGGAGCGGTGAAATGATCAAGCGGACCGAGCAGACGATGGCCGAGATTCAGCGCAGCGCCTACAAGATCGCCGACATTATCGGCGTCATCGACAACATTGCCTTCCAGACCAATATCCTGGCCCTCAATGCTGCCGTCGAAGCGGCGCGGGCGGGCGAACAAGGCCGTGGCTTTGCCGTGGTCGCCACCGAAGTGCGGAATCTGGCCCAACGCAGCGCAACGGCCGCCAAGGAAATCAGGAATCTCATTTCCGACTCGGTCAACAAGGTCGATAGCGGCGTCGCCCAGGTCAGGGACACCGGCGAGGCCATCAATGGCCTGGTCAGCTCGTTCCAGCGTCTTGCCGGAATCGTCACGGATATCGCGCTAGCCAGCCGGGAGCAAAGTTCGGGCATCGCCCAGGTCAGCAATGCCCTGGGGCTCATGAACGAGGTCACGCAACAGAATGCCGCCCTCGTCGAACAGGCTGCGGCCACGGCCGAAGCCCTCGAGGAACAGGCCCATCGGCTGACGGCCAATGTCGGCAAGTTTGACCTGGGGCAGCGGACGCTGCGGCCCAACGCCAGGCGACTGGGAATATCCGACTAGGAATATTGCCTGTGCACACACAGCCGGGATCATTTCCAAAATAATACAAATATGACAATAAATTCCTGAAACTCTGAGAAAATATCAAGGTGGCGGCTCAGCTTTGCCCCTTGATATCCCCCTCAAAGACGACCAGCTCTACCCATATGACCCCGACCCAACGCGCTCGAACTCTGCTCGTCACAGCACTGGTCAGCGCCAATCTGCTTGTCTTCGTCCTCGCCTACTACTCCCTTGAGCGCAGCCGGGTACTCTATGAAGATCAAGCCCGGGCATTAACCGGGAACGTCGTCCAGTCGCTCGACCAATCGATCTCCAGCAGCATTCGCAGCATCGATCTGGCCCTCCATGCCGTCGTCGACGAAATCGAAGAGCAACTTGTCGCTGGCAAACTTGACGAAAAACTGACCACTGCGGTCATCGCCCGCAGCCAGGAGCTGCTGCCTGAAATGGAAGGCTTGCGCATCGCGGATGCTTCGGGGCTGGTCATACTGGGTACCGGGGTCGACAAGCAACATGCCGTTTCATGGGCGGATCGCGATTATTTCATCGAGCACCGCGAAAACGCCGATCAGGCAATGCGTTTCAGGAAGCCAAGGGTCGGACGAATCGCCAAGCAGGCCATCGTCAATTTTTCACGGCGCTTCAATGATCGCCACGGGCATTTCGCGGGGGTAGTCTCCGCCCCGATTGCCGTGAGTTATTTCGCCGAACTGCTCAAGCAATATCAACTACCTCCGGACAGCACCATCATCCTGCGCGATGCCGACCTCGGTCTGGTGGCG
>CAIYYE010000560.1 GCA_903930395.1 uncultured beta proteobacterium | reverse complement strand
CCAGTGCCGCCTGGTATTCGGCCTCCAGCGCCCGGTAGAGGGCGATGGTCTTGCGGCCGTGCTCGGTGAGCAGCGTGCCACCGCCGTTCTTGCCGCCGGTGGAGCGGACGACCAGCGGCTGGTCGGCCAGGTTGTTCATGGCATCGACGGCATCCCAGGCGGCCTTGTACGAGATGGGTACGGCTTTTGCTGCCTGGGAGATGGAGCCATGCCGGTCGATGGCTTCGAGCAGGCGAATGCGGGTGTCGCCAAGAAAGCTGCCGAATTCGGTGTCGACTTCCAGTTTGCCGCGCAGGCGATGCAGGATGGTGTCCATGATTTCGTGATGTACTATGTTATATAGCGATGACTATAACCCGAATTAACTGACTTGAAATAGCTGAAAATAATGGGGTCGTTATGGTTGTATGGTGCAATCGTCTCGACATAGAGTGTCAGCAAGTCCACAGAAAGCGTTAAGTTGTGGCATATATAGCGAGAAGCGGGCCAGGTCACTCAATCGAGCAAGGAGATCACCATGAACGTCAGCGCACGCAATGTTTTCAAAGGGAAAATCACCGCTCTGGTCGATGGCACCGTCAACGCCGAAGTCGAGCTCACGCTGCCCGGTGGCGACAAAATTGTCGCAGTCGTGACAGAAGCTAGCGTCGAGTCGCTTGGCCTGGCTGTGGGCAAGGAGGCTATCGCCTACGTCAAGGCGCCGTGGGTGATGCTGCTGGCTGGCCCGGCCAATGTGCAGTTCTCAGCCCGCAACCAGCTGGCCGGCAAGGTGAGTCAGCTGTCCAGAGGAGCAGTCAATGCCGATGTGGCGATAACACTGGCTGGCGGGACGATAGTCCATGCCGTGGTGACCAACGAGGCGGTGCTCGAGCTGGGCTTGAGCGTAGGCAAGGAGGCTGCGGCGTTGATCAAGGCCAGCCACGTAATTTTAGGTGTGCCTGCCTGATAACCGACTGTTTCTGAAGGAAGAATAGCGGTCCGCAGATCGCCATTCTTACGTCATGCCCGGCGTGGCAGATTTCAATTTTGGGCCTTTTTTCCGGTTCACCGTAGTAATCCCCGTTGACCGTCACAGCATCGTTAGGGGTCTGGCCTGGCGTTCCTGGGCGTTTCCCGCCTTTCACTGCCGACGTTCGCGGGCCTCCTTCTTGAGTGACAGGACGATGGCGGTGGCGATGATGGCTGCGACCACGCCGAGCGAGACGGCGACCGGTATCTTGTAGAGATCAATGAGCAGCATCTTGACGCCGATGAACATGAGCACCATCGCCAGGCCGTACTTGAGTAGCGAGAAGCGGTCGGCCATGTCGGCGAGCAGGAAGTACATGGAACGCAGGCCGAGGATGGCGAAGATGTTCGAGGTCAGCACGATGAACGGATCGGTGGTGATGGCGAAGATGGCCGGTATGGAATCGACGGCGAAGATCAGGTCACTGAATTCGACGAGCACGAGCACGAGGAACAGCGGCGTGGCATAGCGCACCAGTGTCCCGGTCTTTTCCCTGGTGATGAAGAAGTGTTCGCCGTGCAGTTCTTCGGTCACCTTCATGTGCTGGCGTATCCATTTGATGGCCGGATTGTTGGCGAGGTCCGGAGTTTCGCCGGCGAACCACCACATCTTGATGCCAGTGACTAGCAGGAAGGCGCCGAAGACGTTGAGCAGCCAGTGGAACTGGGTGATGAGCCAGACCCCGGCAAAGATCATGATCGTGCGCATGACGATGGCGCCGAGCACGCCCAGGACAAGTACGCGTTTTTGCAGTTCGAGCGGAACGGCAAAGAAGCTGAACAGCATGAGCCAGACAAAGACATTGTCGATGGCCAGCGATTTTTCGATG
>CAIYYE010000559.1 GCA_903930395.1 uncultured beta proteobacterium | reverse complement strand
GCGAAGTTCTTGCCGATCAGTTCGCGGCGGCTGCTGGCAACAACGTTTCCATCGGCATCGAAATAGGTGAGCGTTCGCACCCCTTCCAGAGCCAGCGCCAGCATACCCAGTTCCTGGGAGGAAAGGGCCGGAGCATTCTGTGAGGCTAAGCGGGCGGATGTTTTGTCGCGAAGTTTTTCGAGGACCTGTCTTGTTGCCTGCAGGCGACGCTCCAAATCCTTGGCGATGACCAGACCATGGTTTTCCAGGCGATTCATGGCGTCTGCTTCGATACGGCTACGCGCCTCGATCTGGTTGACGCCGATTTCCGCTCCGAGCAACAGCAAGGCAAGCCCCAGCGCCAGCCACTGCACGCCGAAAGTGCGCTGCGGCAATCTGGCGGGCGAAGCGTCGACGCCCGTCGGCGATGGAGAGTGGCTCATCGGGGTGGCCTAGACTTCGCCCGATTCGTAGCTGGAGAGGGTCACGCCGGCATGGGTCAGCATTTCGCGGATGGCCTTGATATCCATCCGGCTGCAGGTGCTGCTGTTGTGCGGATGGTGGAGGAAGGCCTCGACCTTGTTCAGGGTGATCTTGAAGCGGGCGCCATGTGCCGCCTCGACATCGGCCCCCAGATGGTGGAGCAGCGATTCGATCTCGCGCCAGTGGATATTGGCCGACGGCGGGTCCTGGAAGATGCTGCGCATCAGGTGAGCGTGCTTGTGACTCATGATGAAGCTCCACGCGTTGGGAACTGCACCATTCTATGCCTGTGTCAGGCGTTCGTCAGGCGAAAACGATCTTGAGCAGGGCCAGCGACAGCAATGTGTAGCCGGCTGCGACAAGATCGTCGGCCATGACCCCGAAGCCGTTCTTGACGTGTTCGTCGAAATAGCGGGCCGGTTGCGGCTTGGTGATGTCGAAATAGCGGAAGAGGGCGAAAGCGGCGCATTGCCAGAGGAGGGTATCCGGCGTCATGAGGAGAACGAGCCAGAAGGGTACGATCTCATCCCAGACGATGCTGCCGTGGTCGGGGTCGCCGATGGCCCGGCCGGTGATGTCGATGAACCAGATGCCGGCGATGTAGGCTGCAGTTAACAGGAAAAGCAGGCCGAAATCTGAGAAATAGGCATGAAAGAGGGCGTAAGTTGCCCAAGCGAACAGGGTGCCGAAAGTACCCGGTGCTTTCGGCGCCAGCCCGCTGCCACAACCCAGCGCGAAAAAGTGCGCCGGGTGGGCGAGCAAAAATTTGAGGCTAGGTCGCCGCGGCAAAGTGATCGTATCCCTTGTGCTCGAACTCGACGGGCTTGCCATCAGGATCGAAGACCGTGACGGCGCCGCTGTTGCCGGCGACCATCTCGCCGATATTCCACAGTGGCAGTTCCAGTTGGGCGGCGATCCGGGCGATGGCAAGGCTTTGCGTGCCGGGCGCGGTGAAGCACAGTTCGTAATCGTCGCCGCCGGTCAGCTGGCATTCAAGCGCCATGCGGCGAAGGTCGGCGTCGTAGCTTTCCCCCTTGGGCAGGTGTGGTAGCTGGACCAGTTTGACCGCAGCGGCGCAGCCCGAGCGTTCGGCGATATGGCCGAGATCGGCGAGCAGGCCGTCGGAAACGTCGATGGCGGCGCTGGCAATGCCGTTCAGTGCCAAGCCGAGGGCGACGCGGGGGCGGGGCTTTTCGAGGGCGCCGACGCACAGGCGCGGCCAGGGTTCGGGCAGCTTGACCTTGTCCTGCAAGTGGGCAAGGCCCAGGCTGGCCAGGCCGGGGCGACCGGAAATCCAGATCTGGTCGCCGGGCTGGGCGCCATCGCGGCGCAGGGCGCGGCCGGGTTCGACTTCGCCGATGGCGGTGATGCAGACGTTGAGGGGGCCCTTGGTGGTGTCGCCGCCGATGACGTCGACCCCGTATTCGGCGGCACAGGCGAAAAAGCCTTCGGCGAACTGGGCGATCCACGCTTCGTCGACGGTCGGCAGGGCGCCGGCCAGCGTTGCCCAGCGTGGCTGGGCGCCCATCGCGGCGAGATCGGAGATATTCACGGCGAGGGCTTTCCAGCCGAGGTTCTTCGGATGTGTGTCGGGCAGGAAATGCGTGCCGGCGACCAGCATGTCGGTGGTGACCGCCAACTGCTTGCCAGGTGTCGGCTGGATCAGCGCGCAGTCATCGCCGGGGCCGAGGATGGTCGACGGGGTGGGGCGGACGAAATACTTGTCGATCAGGTCAAACTCGCCCGCCATTCTTTTACTTGCCCTGCTTGCGGGCAGCGACCTCGTCCGGGCGGACGATGGCGGCCAGCTTGTCGAGGACGCCATTGACGTACTTGTGGCCGTCGGTGCCGCCGAAGGATTTGGCCAGTTCGATGGCTTCGTTGATGATGACGCGGTAGGGCGTTTCCGGATGGTGGCTCATCTCGAACGCGCCCATCATCAGGACACAGGCTTCAATCGGCGAGAGTTCGCTGAAGGGCCGGTCGAGGTGAGCGGTGACTTGGGAGACCAGCGCCTCGCGCTGAGCGATGATGCCGCGCAGGTTGCCGACGAAAAATTCGCGGTCCGCCTTGGCGAAGCCTTCCATTTCCGGGGCGTAGGCTTCGATGGCGGCTTCGTCGGCACCGCCGACACGCCACTGGTAGAGGCCCTGCAAGACGAATTCGCGAGCCCGGCGGCGGGCCGATTTGGGGGGCGCCTTGACGTCGTGCGGGTGTTCGCTGTCGCTGAGGAAGGTGGTCATTGGAGCAATGCTTTCTGGAGATTGGCCATTTCGACGGCAGCCTGGGCGCAATCGGTGCCCTTGGGCAGGGTGCGGATTTCGGCTTGCTCGTCGGTGTCGCAGGTGAGGATGCCGTTGGCGATGGGCACGCCGGTGTCGAGCTGGACTTCCATGATGGCGCGGCAGGCGTCGTTGGAAACCACTTCGAAGTGATAGGTGTCGCCGCGGATGACGGCGCCGAGGGCGACCAGCGCATCGAAGCTGCCGCTTTGCGCCATGGTCTGGAGGACGAGTGGAATTTCCAGGGCGCCGGGGACATTGGCGATGGTCATGTCGCCATCGGCGACGCCGAGGCGTTTCAGTTCAGCAACACAGGACGAAAGCAGGGCTTCGCAGACCGGCAGATTGAAGCGGCTCATGACGATACCAACCTTGAGATCGGCGCCGTCGAGGTTGTTATCGAATTCAAATATGTTGTCGAAACGGGACATCGCTTATAACTCCGCAGGCGTGGTGACGAAACCGGTGACTTCGAGGCCAAAGCCGGTCATGGAGGGCATCTTGCGCGGGCTGGAGAGCAGGCGCATCTTGGATACACCGAGGTCGCGCAGAATCTGGGCGCCGATGCCGTAGGTGCGCGGGTCCCATTTGACCGGGGCGCTCGGCGCCGTGCCGGTCAGGCGGGCGAGCAGGGCTTCACCGTCTTCCGGGCGGTGCATGAGGACAATGACGCCGTGACCGAACTTGGTCAGCGCGGCCTGCGCTTCATCGATGGAAAAAGCCTGGCGCTTGCTGGCCGGATCGAGGAAGTCGAGCACGGAGAGCGGCTCATGGACGCGGACCAGGGTCTCGTCAGTGGCCGCGATATTGCCCTTGACCAGAGCCAGATGCGTCGCGCCACTGGCCTGATCGACATAGGCGTGCATGGTGAAATCTCCGTGCGCCGTGCTGATCGTCTTGCTCGTGACGCGTTTGACCAGGGTTTCCGAAGCGGCGCGGTAGTGGATGAGGTCGGCAATGGTGCCGATCTTCAGGCCGTGGGTCTGGGCAAAATCCATGAGCTCCGGCAGGCGGGCCATGGTGCCGTCGTCGTTCATGATTTCGCAGATCACCGATGACGGTTCGAGGCCGGCCATGCCGGCCAGGTCGCAGCCGGCTTCGGTGTGACCGGCGCGGACCAGAACGCCGCCTTCGCGGGCGGTGATCGGGAAAACGTGGCCGGGCTGGACGATGTCGTCGATGGTCGTGTTCTTGGCGACGGCAACCTGGATGGTGCGCGCCCGGTCGGCGGCCGAGATGCCGGTGGTGACACCGGTCGCCGCTTCGATGGAAACGGTGAAGGCGGTGCCGTACTGGGTCTTGTTGTTCTTGGCCATCTGGGCGAGGCCGAGCTTCCTGCAGCGGGCTTCGGTCAGGGTCAGGCAGATCAGGCCGCGGCCATGCTTGGCCATGAAATTGATGGCTTCCGGCGTGATGTGTTCGGCGGCCATGACGAGGTCGCCCTCGTTTTCGCGGTCTTCTTCATCGACCAGGATGACCATGCGACCGGCCTTGAGTTCGGCG
>CAIYYE010000558.1 GCA_903930395.1 uncultured beta proteobacterium | reverse complement strand
CTGGCCGGCCAGATGCGCCGCACTTCCACCTTGCGCACCCAGGGCAGCCGCTCGAGAGATCCGCGCACTGTTTCCAGATTCAGGCTGAAGAAATTGCCTTTCAGCGCACCGGGCAAAACCTGCTCGACCTCGCCCCGCTTGGTGTGCGGCAGCGCCTCGGCAAACACCACCTGCTTGACCGGCAGCGACGGCACACGCACCAGCCAGACCGCCGCTGCAGCCAGCAACGCAGCCGCAGCGACCAGCATGAGCAGGTCGGCGATGGCGTTCAGCAGTTGCGGTTTGTTCCACATTCATCGTCTCGTTTAGTCGTTCGCAGCCAGTTCGAGCACCCGGCGGACCAAAGTCGGGTAGTCCATGCCGTTCACCCGCGCTGCCATCGGCACCAGGGAGTGATCGGTCATGCCCGGCGCCGTATTCACTTCCAGGAAGTAATGCCTGCCTTCCTCGTCCATCAGGAAATCGACCCGGCCCCAGCCGCGCCCGCCCAGAATGCGGAATGCTTCCAGCGCACCCTTGCGGATTTCCGCTTCCTTGGCTGCCGGCAGGCCGCAGGGACACAGATACTTGGTGTCGTCGCGGTTGTACTTGGCTTCGTAGTCGTACCACTCGGTAGCCGGCTCGATCTTGATGATGGGCATGGCCTCGTCGCCGATGATGCCGACCGTGTATTCGCCACCCATGACGCCCTTTTCGGCAATGACCAGCGGATCGTGACGGGCGGCTTCTTCGTATGCGGCTTTCAGCGCGCCACGCTCCTTGACCTTGGTCACGCCGATCGACGAACCTTCGCGCGCCGGCTTGACGAAGAGCGGCAGCCCAAGCTCTTCCTCGATATCGGCAAAATCGGAAACGGCCGTGAGCAGCGCGTACTCGGGAATGGCCAGACCAGCCGCCTGCCACATCAGCTTGGTGCGGAACTTGTCCATGGCCAGTGCCGAGGCGAGAACGCCGGAGCCGGTATAGGGGATACGCATGACTTCGAGCGCGCCCTGGATGGTCCCGTCTTCGCCATGCCGCCCATGCAGCGCGATGAAGGCCCGGTCGTAACCCTTGAGGGCATCAAGTGGCATCGAAGCCGGGTCGAAGGCGTGGGCATCGATGCCCTGCCCCTGCAGCGCGGCCAGCACGCGCGAACCGCTGTTGAGGGACACCTCGCGTTCGGCAGAGGTGCCGCCGAAGAGAACTGCGACTTTACCGAACCCGCTCATTTGAACTCCACCACCTTGCCCGGCACGGCACCGATCGAACCGGCGCCCATGCACAACACCACATCGCCATCGCGGGCGACATCCATGATCGTTTGCGGCATTGCCGCGATGTCTTCGACAAAGACCGGCTCGACCTTGCCGCCAACGCGCAGGGCGCGGGCCAGCGAACGGCCGTCGGCAGCGACAATGGGGGCTTCGCCGGCGGCATAGATTTCAGCCAGCAAGAGCGCATCGACGGTGGCCAGCACCTTGACGAAGTCCTCGAAGCAATCACGCGTCCGCGTGTAACGATGCGGCTGGAAGGCCAGCACCAGACGGCGACCGGGGAAGGCGCCACGGGCGGCGGCCAGGGTCGCGGCCATTTCGACTGGGTGATGACCGTAGTCGTCAACCAGGGTGAAGCTGCCGCCAGCCGGCAAGGCCACTTCGCCGTAGCGCTGGAAGCGCCGGCCTACACCCTTGAACTCGGCCAGCGCCTTGACGATGGCGGCGTCGGCGACCTGCACCTCGGTCGCCACGGCAATCGCGGCGAGTGCGTTCAGCACATTGTGCAGGCCCGGCGTGTTGAGCGTGATCGAAAGGCGCGTCGTCGTGCCATTGACACGGACGCAGTCGAAACGCATCTGGCCGTCGGCGGCGACGATGTTTTCGGCGTAGAAATTGCAATCGGACGACAGGCCGTAGGTAATGATCTGCTTCGGCACACGCGGCATGATGGCGCGGACATTGGCGTCGTCGCCACAGAGCACGGCCACGCCGTAGAAGGGCAGGCGGTTGAGGAACTCGACGAAGGCGCTCTTCAGACGCTCGAAATCGTGGCCGTAGGTTTCCATGTGGTCGGCGTCGATATTGGTGACGACCGAAATGACCGGCGACAGGAAGAGGAAGGAGGCATCCGACTCGTCGGCCTCGGCGACAAGGAAATCGCCGCTGCCGAGACGGGCGTTGGCGCCGGCCGCATTGAGACGACCGCCAATGACGAAGGTCGGGTCGATGCCGCCTTCGGCCAGGATGCTGGCGACCAGGCTGGTCGTCGTCGTCTTGCCGTGCGTGCCGGCGATGGCGATGCCGTGCTTGAGGCGCATCAGTTCAGCCAACATCTGGGCGCGCGGGACGACCGGAATCTTGCGTTCGCGGGCCGCCACGACTTCCGGGTTGTCAGCCTTGACCGCCGTGGACGTCACGACCGCATCGGCACCGGCAATGTTTTCGGCCGCGTGGCCGATCATCACCTTGACGCCCTCGCCTTCGAGGCGACGCGTCGTCGCGCTCGCCGCCAGGTCGGAGCCGCTCACCGTGTAGTCGAGGTGGGCCAGCACTTCGGCAATGCCGCTCATGCCCGAACCGCCAACGCCAACGAAGTGGATGTGTTTGACCTTGTGTTTCATTTCGCGCTCTCTGCACAAATATTGGCCACTTCTTCGGTGGCATCGGGCTTGGCCACGCTGCGGGCCTTTTCCGCCATTTCCAGCAACTGGCCGCGGGAATAATTGCGGATCAGCGCGATGGACTCCGGCGTCATTTCGTTTTGCGGCAACAGGAAGGCGCCGCCGACGTTGACCAGAAAGCGGGCATTGCCGGTCTGGTGGTCATCGACCGCATGCGGGAAGGGCACCAGGATGCTCGCCACACCGGCTGCCGCCAGTTCGGCCACGGTCAGCGCGCCGGCACGGCAGATGACCAGATCGGCCCACTCGTAGGCACCGGCCATGTCGTCGATGAAGGACACGCAATGCGCCTGGACGCCGACGGCGGCGTAGTTGGCCTTGAGTGCCTCGATATGTTTTTCGCCGGCCTGATGAACGATCTGCGGCTGGTCGCTGGCACCGAGCAGGGCGAAGCCCTTGGGCACTATTTCATTGAGCGCCTGGGCACCCAGGCTGCCGCCGATGATCAGCACACGCAGAGCCCCGGTCCGCTCAGCAAAGCGCTCCGCCGGCGGCGCCATGCGAGCAATTTCCGGACGCACTGGATTGCCCGCCCACAGGCTCTTTGCCAGCACCTCGGGAAAACCGGTCACGATGCGATCAGCCACCCCGGCGAGCACCTTGTTGGCCAGCCCGGCGACCGAGTTCTGCTCATGCAGGACCAGCGGCACACCGGTCAGGGCTGCCATCATGCCGCCCGGAAAAGTGATGTAGCCGCCCATGCCGAGGACGACATTGGGCTTGACCTGACGAATGGCTTTGAGGGCCTGCCAGAAGCCGCGCAGCAGGTTGAACGGCAGCAGCAGCTTGCGGAGCAGCCCCTTGCCGCGCAGCGCGGCAAATTTCAGATTGACCATCTCGAAACCGTGCTGCGGCACGAGGCGGGCCTCCATGCCTTCCGGATTGCCCAGCCAGACGACACGCCAGCCGGCATCGTGCAGGGCATGTGCAACAGCCAAGGCCGGGAAGATGTGCCCCCCGGTACCGCCAGCCATGACCATGATCGTCTTGCTCATAGCTTGCCACCCCGCATCAACTGTCTATTCTCCCAGTCGACCCGAAGAAGAATGGCGAGCGCCACGCAGTTGGCAAACACACCGGAGCCACCGAAGCTCATGAGCGGCAAGGTCAGCCCCTTGGTCGGCAGCAGGCCCATATTGACGCCCATGTTGATGAAGGACTGGACACCGAACCAGATGCCCATGCCCATGGCGACCAGCGCCGGGTAGAGGCGGTCGAGCTGGACGCACTGGCGACCGATGGCGAAGGCTCGCTGCACGAGCAGGGCGAACAGCGCGATGATCGCCACCACGCCGAAGAAGCCCAGTTCTTCGGCAATCACGGCAAGCAGGAAGTCGGTATGGGCTTCCGGCAGGTAGAACAGCTTTTCGACGCTGGCACCGAGGCCGACGCCGAACAGTTCACCACGCCCGAAAGCGATCAGCGAATGCGACAACTGGTAGCCCCGGCCATAGGCATCGGCCCACGGGTCCATGAAACCGAACACCCGGTCGCGCCGGTAGGGCGAGACGATGATCATGATGGCGAAAGCGATGAGCAGGCCGACGATGAGCAACGCAAAGAGCCGGGCCTTGAGGCCACCCAGGAAGAGGATGCCCATGGCGATGGAAATGATCACGACCAGGGCACCGAAATCCGGCTCCTTGAGCAGGAACATGCCGACCACGGCCATGGCGCCGAACATGGGCAGGAAGGCCTGCTTGAGGTCATGCATGACGTTGATCTTGCGCACCGTGTAATCGGCGGCGTAGAGCACGGCGAACAGCTTCATGAGTTCGGACGGCTGCAGGTTGGCAAAGCCGAGCGACAGCCAGCGGCGGGCGCCATTGACGTCGCGGCCGATGCCGGGGATGAGGACGAGGGCGAGCAAGGCAACGCCGATCATGAACAGGTAGGGCGCGCTTTTCTGCCACAGCGCGAGCGGCACCTGGAAAGCGACGGCGGCAGCCACCAGCCCGATGCACAGGAAGACGCCGTGACGGACCAGGTAATAAGCAGGCTGGTGACCGGTAAATCGGCCAGCTTCGGCAATCGCGATGGACGCCGAATAGACCATGACCAGGCCGGCGAAGAGCAGGATCAGCACGCTCCACAACAGGGCGTAGTCGATCTCGGCCACCTGGCGGCGCGGCGAATCGAGGGCGCCGAGCATCATGATGACAACCCCTTGACCGCGTCGATGAAGGCCTCGGCCCGGTGGGCGTAATTGCGATACATGTCGAGGCTGGCGCAGGCTGGCGAGAGCAGGACACAGTCGCCGCGCTGCGCCTGGGCGGCAAGCCAGCGTACGGCGGATTCCATGTCGCCGAGAATGCGCGTCGGTACGCCGCTGCCTTCGAGCGCCATACCGATGGCAGCGGCATCGCGACCGATCAGGGCAACGGCGCGACCATGTTTTTCGAGGGCCGGCTTGAGCGGCGAAAAGTCCTGCCCTTTGCCGTCGCCGCCGAGCACGATGGCGACCTTGCGGCCCATGCCTTCGATGGCGGCCAGCGTGGCGCCGACGTTGGTACCCTTGGAATCGTCGACATAGAGGACGCCGTCGATTTCGGCCACGGTTTCAACGCGGTGCGGCAGGCCGGTGAAGGACTTGAGCGGCTCAAGCAGCCGTTCCGGCGCAACACCGATGGCTTCGCAAAGCGCCAGCGCCGCCATGGCGTTGGCGGCATTGTGCAGACCGGAAAGCTGGAGGTCGGCCAGCGCCACGAGGGCTTCCTTGCCCCGGCAGATGGCACCGTCGGCAAAGCCGAAATCGACACCACGCGGTGCAGCATTGAGACCAAATGTGAGCATGGTGCGACCGCAGCGACCGTTGGCCATCGACCAGTCGTCGTCGCGATTGAGGATCATCGCGCCCTTGCCCTGGAAAACCCGTGACTTGGCGGCAGCGTAATTGGCCAGGCTGCCGTCGTAGCGGTCGAGGTGATCTTCCGAGATATTGAGCACGGTGGCGGCGCTGGCGTTCAGGTGATGCGTCGTTTCGAGCTGGAAGCTGGACAGTTCGACCACCCAGACCTCCGGTAGCTGACCAGCGTCCTGGGTATCCATCAGGGCATCGAGGGCCGACGGCGAAATGTTGCCGCAGGCGATGGCCGGCACGCCGGCCCCATTGAGCAGATGGGCGGTCAGCGCCGTGGTCGTCGTCTTGCCGTTGCTGCCGGTGATGGCGATGATCTTCGAGCCGGGCACCTGAGCGCGTACGCCGGCAGAGAACAGTTCGATTTCCGAGACCAGCTTGTCGGCGAAGGCAGCGATCACCGGCGTGGCCTTGGCGACGCCGGGCGACAGTGCGACCAGATCGGCGCTGGCAAACGAGGCCTCGACAAACGGCCCGGCTATCAATTCAGCCCCCGGTGATACAACTTGCAGGGCTTCGACGTTCGGCGGGTTGTCGCGCGAGTCGGCGACACGGACCAACGCGCCCTGGCGATGCAGCCACTTGGCCATCGCCAGTCCGGACTCACCGAGTCCGACTACCACAACGCGTTTGCCCTTGAGTTCCATTAGCGCAATTTCAAGGAGGACAGCCCGACCAGCACGAGCATGATGGTGATGATCCAGAAGCGGACGACGACCTGAGTCTCCTTCCAGCCGGTTTGTTCAAAGTGGTGATGCAGCGGCGCCATGCGCAGGATGCGGCGGCCCTCGCCGAATTTCTTCTTGGTGTATTTGAAGTAGCTGACCTGAAGCATCACGGACAGCGTTTCGACGACGAAGACACCGCCCATGATGAGGAGCACGATTTCCTGGCGCAGGATGACGGCGACGGTGCCGAGCGCGGCGCCCAGCGACAGTGCGCCGACATCGCCCATGAAGACTTCGGCCGGATAGGCGTTGAACCACAGGAACCCGAGACCGGCGCCGGCAATGGCGCCGAGCAGGATGCACAGCTCGCCCGCCCCCGGCACATACGGAATGAACAGGTACTTGGCGAGCACGGCGTGGCCGGTGACGTAGGCGAAGATGGCGAAGGCGCCGGCGATCATGACAGTCGGCATGATCGCCAGGCCGTCGAGACCGTCGGTCAGGTTCACCGCGTTGCTGGTGCCGACGATGACGAAGTAGGTCAGGGTGATGAAACCGACGATGCCGAGCGGGTAGGCGATGGTCTTGAAGAAGGGCACGATCAGTTCGGTCTGGGCACCCGACTTGGCCGAATAGGCGAGAAAAAGCGCGGCGCCTAGACCGAGCACGGATTGCCAGAAATACTTCCAGCCGGCCGACAAGCCCTTCGGGTCACGATAGACCACCTTCTTCCAGTCGTCGTACCAGCCGACGATGCCGAAACCGAGGGTGACAATGAGCACCGTCCATACATACTTGTTGCTCAGGTCACCCCAGAGCAGCGTGGTGATGCCGATGGCGATGAGGATCAGGACGCCGCCCATGGTCGGCGTGCCGGATTTGACGAGGTGGGTCTGCGGGCCATCGGTGCGCACGGCCTGACCGATCTTCTTGGCGGCCAGCCAGCGGATCACGGCCGGACCGGCAGCGAAGGAAATGAGCAGCGCGGTCATCGTCGCCAGCACGGTGCGCAGCGTGATGTAATTGAAGACGTTGAAGAAGCGAACGTCCTGGGCGAGCCATTGGGCAAGTGCCAGCAGCATCAGTGTTTCTCCTCGGGCGTAGCCGGTACCGCCAGGGCATCGACGACGCGTTCCATTTTCATAAAGCGCGAGCCCTTGACCAGCACGGTTGTTTCGGGACCCATTTCCTTGTCGACTGCAGCAATCAGCTTTTCAATATTGCAGAAATGCCGGGCACCCTCACCGAAGTTGCGCACAGCCTGCTGGGCGGCGTCGCCGAGCGCAAACAGGCGGTCTATGCCCTGGCTCTTGGCGTAACCGCCGATTTCGTCGTGATACTGGCCGCTGGCCTCGCCAATTTCGCCCATGTCACCCAGGACCAAGAGCTTGCTTCCGATGGTGGCAGCCAGCACGTCGATCCCGGCGCGCACCGAGTCCGGATTGGCGTTGTAGGTGTCATCGAGAATTTCGGCGCCTTTGTTGCCTGCGCGGCGCTGGAGGCGGCCCTTGACGCCGGAAAACGCTTCCAGCCCGGCGGCGACGGCGGCCATCGGCACGCCTGCGGCCAGACAGGCAGCCGCCGCAGCAACGGCGTTGCGCGCATTGTGACGACCGGGGATGCTCAGCCTGATGCTGGCTGCGCCCTCTTCCGCACTGAGTTCGATGGCGATTTCAAGGCCGTGCTGGCGAACGGCACCGCGCACGTCGGCGGCGTGATCAATGGCAAAAGTGCGGATCAGGTGCGGTGCTGCCATGCCACGCCAGAATTCGGCGTAGGCATCATCGGCGTTGATCACGGCCACGCCTTTCGGCAACAGGCCGCCGAAGATGCTGCCCTTCTCGCGCGCCACTTCGTCCATGTCGCCCATGCCTTCGAGGTGGGCGCGCTGGGCGTTGGTGACGAGGGCCACGGTTGGCGCACCAATGGGCGCCAGATAGGCAATTTCG
>CAIYYE010000557.1 GCA_903930395.1 uncultured beta proteobacterium | reverse complement strand
GGTGTAATCACGCGTTTTTCTTCGCACATCAAGGGATTACAACATGAAACGCACGTATCAACCGTCGGTCGTGCGCCGCAAGCGCACCCATGGCTTCCTGGTCCGTATGCGCACCAAGGGTGGCCGTGCAGTCATTGCTGCTCGCCGCGCCAAGGGTCGCACTCGTCTGGCCGTATAAACCGGACGTTCGGCGAGGTGGAACAAAGCTTCGCCCGACGCTATCGCCTGACAAAAACGGATGAGTTCTCATCCGTTTTTGGTTTCAGGAGGGCAATTCGAGGCAAAGTGCTGATGCTGCATTATCAGCCGCGCCCCGAAGGAAAGTCCGAAGCGCGACTGGGTCTGGTCGTCGCCAAGAAGCTGCTCAAACGAGCGGTTGACCGCAACCGGGTCAAGCGTATCGTTCGTGAGCAATTTCGGCTGCGCCTGGCCGGGTTGCCGGCACTGGACATGATCGTCAGGCTGGCCGTCAAACCGGCTCCGCTCGACGGCAAGTTGGTCGCCGAGGATTTCCTTGCCCTGCTGGGCAAACTGCAACGGCCCCGGCCGAAGCAGGAAGCATGATGAAGTACCTGGTGATAGGTCTGGTTCGCATCTACCAATATGCGATCAGCCCTTTTCTCGGGAAACGCTGCCGACATGTGCCGAGTTGCTCGGCATACATGGTGGAAGCAGTACAGAAATATGGCGCCTTCCGGGGTGGCTGGCTGGGCTTGAAACGAGTCGGTCGCTGCCACCCATGGCATCCTGGTGGGTATGATCCTGTACCCTGATTCAAGAATTCTTTTGTAGGCTGTTCATGGATACTCGTCGCCTGATACTGGTTTTGATCTTTACCTTCTCCAGCTTCATGCTGTGGGAAAACTGGCAGAAGTACAACCAGCCAAAACCGGCCGTTGATGCCGCTGCAACCGTCCCGGCGGGCAGTGCCACGCCGACGCCATCGACCTCGCTGCAGGCCAAGGCGGCCCCCGGCGCACCAGCTGTTTCGGCACCTGTTTCCACCGCTGAAACCTTCACGGTAAGCACCGATTTGCTGAAAGCCACCATTTCTGCCCAAGGCGGCGATGTGGTCGGCCTTGAACTGCTCAAGTACAAGGAACACGACAACAAGGACAAGACCTTTGTCCTGTTCGATACCAAGCACAAGTACCAGGCGCAAGCCGGCCTGATTGGCGAAGGTTTGCCGACGCACCGTTCCGTCTTCAAGCGGGTCGAAGGTGCGACAACGCTGGCTGAAGGGGCGAACGAACTGAAGCTGCGTCTCGAATCCGTTGATCAAAACGGCGTCAAGGTTGCCAAGATCCTGACCTTCAAGCGTGGCTCCTATCAGATCGATATCGCCTGGGAAATTGCCAACGGCAGCGACAAGGCCATTGCCCCGCACGCCTACTTCCAGTTGCAGCGTGACGACGTGGCACCGGCCGGTGAAACCGCCATGGTCTCGACCTTTACCGGTCCGGCCGTGTTCACCGACGCCGAGAAGTACCAGAAGATCGATTTCAGCGCGATTGCCGACAACAAGGCCAAGTTCGCCAAGACGGCGGACAACGGCTGGCTGGCCATGGTCCAGCATTACTTCGTCGCAGCCTGGGTACCGAAGGACAAGACCCAGCGCGAGTTCTACATGCGCAAAGTGGAAGGCAGCAACGTGTTCCAGACGGGCGTCATCGTTCCGGTTGCTGAAATCGCCCCCGGTGCGAAGGGTGAGACCTCGGTCAGCCTGTACGCCGGTCCGCAGGAACAGTCTGCCCTCAAAAACGTCGCACCCGGACTCGATCTGGTCGTTGACTATGGCTGGCTGACCGTCGTTGCCGCACCGATTTTCTGGGCGCTGGAAGCCATCCACAAGCTGGTCGGCAACTGGGGCTGGGCGATTGTTATCCTGACCATCATCATCAAGGCAATTTTCTTCCCGCTGTCGGCTGCTTCTTACCGCTCGATGGCCAAGATGAAGATTCTGACGCCGCGCCTGACACAACTGAAAG
>CAIYYE010000556.1 GCA_903930395.1 uncultured beta proteobacterium | reverse complement strand
TAGCGCAAGGAACCCCGAAGGGCCGCCGACCCTGGGGTCGCCTTTTCTTTGGCTACTTTCTTTTGGCGAAGCAAAAGAAAGTACGCCCGCCAGCAAGGCTGGAACCCCAAGCCCATCAGTCGACTACATAAAAAGCAATCACGCTGCCAATAAAGAATTCAACCCCGGCGTACTAAACCGCAATTGCTCCTTATGAACAATCCCATTGGCTGCCAGGGAAACCCCCAAATCCGGCACCCAAGGCTGCCCGGACTTCATCCAGGCGACCTGTGTCAGATCAACAGCCGCAGAATCCGGATCAGGCCCGATCAGCGGCTTGACCACGTTCTCCAGCATGTCGCCAAGCAGCATGCCCGGCTCGACAACGAGCATCAAGGGCGTCGCGAACAGCATGTGATGATCCCAGCAAACATAGACGATCTGCTTGCCATTGAAGTTTTGTACCAGGTCGCGCGGGACGGCGACGTAGGGTTTGGTTGAGGTCACGGCCATTTAATTTCTCCTGATCTTCATTGGTTGCTCGTGGCCTGCTTGCGCCAGGCTTCGAAATTGCGCTGGTCCTCGGAACCATCGTAATCGCCGTTATCCTTGCCCGGAATCAGGCTGACCCAATTCATCCACGCCCCCAGATCACCGTTGATCGGCGCCTGGAAGAGTTGCTGCATGGGCAGCCAGGACTGGATGTATTTTTCCGGTTCGTTCTCGAAGATGTGCTGGCAACCGTCGGAGCAGAAGTGGTATTTCTCGCCCTTGTATTCGGTTTCGCGCTGGCAGATCGAGGTCGGGTCGTCGGGTTCGGTGAATACCGTCGGGATCTGGCAGGTCTGGCAGAGCTTGGCGAGGCCCATGTTGGCGAAGGGTGTGCCGGCTTCCTTGAGCTTGGTCAGGTGAGCCCAGCGCGGGCGGTAATACTTGTCGAAGGTGTCGGGGTACTTCTTGGACAGCCAGGCCATGTCGTCTTCGGACGGAATGCCGCTGTGGAAAGCGGTACCGAAGTTGTATTGGTAAAGCGCCAGCATGAACTGGTGCGACATGTGGTCGATGGCCTTTTCGGCATCGTCCCAGCCCTTGGGCGGGCGGATGCCGTAACGGGCGAGATCGCGGAACAGGGCGCCGCCGTTCTCGACGCCGTAGATTCCCCAGGCCTCCCGCCAGCTCATGACGCGCTTCGGCAGCATGTAATCCATCATCGTGCCGACCACGCCGAGCAGGCGGAAGCCGCGCCAGAACCACTTGTCGATCCAGCCCTGGACGATGGGCAGATTGGCCGGGTCCTGCTCGAGCATGAACTTGATGCACTCGAGGCCGAGCGTCATGTGACGGGCTTCATCGGACTGCGCCGAGAAACCGAAGGTCACCGTCGCCATGTCACCGTTGTAGGCAGCACCGGACATGAAGGGCACGAAGAGCAGATTGGTCAGGACGTATTCGAAGCTGAAACCGATGGCGATCATGAACTCGAAGGGTCCGGCCGACAGGGCATCGTCGAAGAAGGAGCGCGGCAGGGTGCAGTACCACATGCGGTCGCGGGCATCGGCGAAGGCGTGGAAGCCGTTGTAGAACTTGTTGTAGTTCGACAGGGCGTGGATCTGCGTCTGGGCGTGGCGAATCTCATCGATCGACTGCATCTGGCAGGCGACCTGCGTACCGACACCGGGAAACTCCCGGCCCATGCGGGCAAAGCCCTTGCCGGCGGCGTATTCGCCCGGGCTGATGGCCTGCAGGAAAATCTTCAGGGCGCTCAGGTAGCTGGCGTCGGTGATGTTCAGGTGGCCGTTGTTCTGGGCGTGGGCGTCGATGATCGCGTAGAACTTGCGCTCCTTCTCGGCCTGGTATTTCCAGTACGAATCCATGGTCAGGCGGAAGGGGTCTTCCCACTTGTCCCAGTCGTGAATTTTGATCCCTTCGTACTTTACATAGGGGAATACCTCATCCTTGGTGTGATACGTCGTATCCCAACCGAGGTCGCGGGTCATCAGCTTGTACTTTTCTTTCAGGCTGAGTTTTTTCTTG
>CAIYYE010000555.1 GCA_903930395.1 uncultured beta proteobacterium | reverse complement strand
GCAGACAATTCACCCTGGCCGCGTTCCTGGCGGTCGAGGGCGATCAGCACACCGGCCGGCATGGCGCCCGCCGCGCGGATCAGTTCGACCGATTCGCGAACCGAGGTGCCGGCAGAAATCACGTCATCGACGATAAGCACCCGGCCACTCAGTGGCGCGCCGACGATGCTGCCGCCTTCGCCATGATCCTTGGCTTCCTTGCGGTTGTAGGCGAAAGGGAAATTGCGGCCGCGCTGGGCCAGTGCCATGGTGATCGTGGCCACCAGCGGAATGCCCTTGTAGGCCGGGCCGAACAGCATGTCGAACTGGACGCCGCCGGCTTCCGCCGCTTTGGCGTAAAATTCGGCCAGACGGGCTAGCGAGTTGCCGTCGTTGAACAGGCCGGCATTGAAGAAATAGGGCGACAGTCGTCCTGCCTTGGTTTTGAACTCGCCAAAGCGCAACACCTGGCAGTTCAGCGCGAATTCGATGAAATCCTGACGAAAATCCATAATATTCCATTCACCTCGGCCGGGAAAACCGGGCCGATCAGCGCCCAATGTTACGCATCATCTCCCTGAATCTCAATGGTATCCGCTCTGCCTGGAGCAAAAATGTCCTGCCCTGGGTCGTTGCGCAGCACGCCGACATCATCTGCCTGCAGGAACTGAAAGCCCAGTTGCCCGATTTGACGCCGGAAATGCGGGCGCCGGATGGCATGCACGCCTTTTATCACTGTGCCGAAAAGAAGGGCTATAGCGGTGTCGGGATCTGGAGCCGGCAGGCGCCGGACCGGGTAATCGAAGGCTTCGACGGCGGCGAGTTCGACGCCGAGGGTCGCTATATCCGGGCCGATTTCGGCAATCTGTCGGTGATCTCGCTTTATTTGCCCTCGGGTTCCTCGTCCCCCGAGCGTCAGGAAGCCAAGTTCCGCTTTCTCGACCTGTTCTATCCGCAGATGTTGGCCTTGCGCGCCGAGGGGCGGGAAATCGTCCTCTGTGGCGACTGGAATATCGCCCACCAGGCCATCGATCTGAAAAACTGGAAATCGAATCAGAAGAATTCGGGCTTCCTGCCCGAGGAGCGCGCCTGGCTCAGCCGCGTCTTTGACGAGCAGGGCTGGGTCGATGTCTATCGGCGCCTTTATCCCGAGGCTGGCGATAGCTGTTACACGTGGTGGAGCAATCGCGGCCAGGCCTGGGCCAAGAATGTGGGCTGGCGCATCGACTACCAGATTGCCACGCCGGACATCGCCGCAACGGCCGTCAAGGCCGAAGTCTACAAAGCCGGGCGATTTTCCGATCATGCGCCGCTGGTCATCGATTACGACTTCAAATAAGCACCCAAAGCGCATTGATTTCGCTGCACACTAGGGATAATCTGTACTTCTGCTTAACTCACCAACGAGGTTCAAAATGTCTCAAGAAATGACTGCTGCCAACAAGGAAAAGCTGGTTACCGATCTCAAGGTCGTGATCTCCGATACCGAAGAGTTGCTGCGTGCCACCGCCGGTGCCGCTGGTGAAAAAGTGAGCGAACTGCGCGAGCGTCTTGTCGTTCGTCTGCGTGATACCAAGGAACGTGTCATCGATCTCGAAGCAGCCTTGCTCGACAAGACCAAGGCTGCCGCACGCGCCACTGATGATTTCGTGCACGAAGAGCCGTGGAAGGCCGTGGGTGTTGCAGCGGCATTGGGCCTTGCTCTGGGTGTGCTGATCGGTCGTCGTTAAGCGAATGGCCGAACAGGCAGGCGGTGAAGCGGGTCGCGAAGGCCTCTTCGCCGCGCTGAAGAACACGCTCGCGACACTGATCGCGATTGGCAAGACGCGGGCCGAACTTCTGGTCACGGAGCTTGAGGAAGAGAAACTCCGCCTCATGTCGCTGTGGTCGAAGGCAATCGGCGCGCTGTTCATGCTGGCGGTCGGCGTCGTCCTCGGCATCTTTTCGCTGGTCCTCGCTTTCTGGGAGCAACGGGTTCTGGTTTGCGCCATTCTGGCGGCATTTTTCATCGGTGGTGCCTTGCTGTTGATCGCTTCGCTCAAGCGGCAGGCAGCACAGCCGAGCAAGATGTTCCGGGCGAGCCTGAGCGAACTGGAAGCTGACATGGCGCAACTGCGCCGTCGTGGCGACAGGGCGGAATGAATCCGAAATTACTCGAACTGGCGACGCGGCATGGTGCCCTTCAGGCCCGTATCGACGAACAGCGCCGGCTGCTGGCGCAGCATTCGATGCCGCTTGAAGCGGCCCTGGCCCGGGGCGATCAGGTGCTAAAGGGCGTGGACTGGCTGAAACATCATCCGGCCGCCGTCGGGGTTGCCGTTGCGGTGGCCGTCATCGCTCGTCCACGAAGAGCGGTGCGTTGGGCGAGGCGTGGATTTTTTCTCTGGCGAGGCTGGCAAGCTGTCCGTAATTCGCTGATCGGCGCCCGCTGATCGTGGCGGAGGCGCGAGGGGAAGAAACCGCCCTGCCCGGTTGGTGGCAGCAGATGCTGACCTCGCAGCGGCGACAGGTGCGTCGGGTCTTGGCCGAGCTGGTCGCGACGCGCGGCATCATGCCGCTCCTTATGAAGGTTCGCAATGGAGGCCACTGGACGCCGGAGGAGAAGGCCGAGCTGATCCGGCATTTGCGCCGGATGGTGCGCCTGTCACCTTTCCTGATTGTGCTGCTCCTGCCCGGTTCCTTCTTCTTGCTGCCCTTTTATGCCTGGTGGCTCGACCGGCGCCGTCTCAGGCGGGATGACTAAGCTCCGCCCCTCTTGCATTCCAGGGTGCTACTTTGAGCAATAGCACCATGCCCGGTACGGCCAGCGCCGCGCATAACCAGTAGAAACTGCCCCAGCCCAGTGTTTCGACCAGCCAGCCGGCCGAGGCATTGATGAAGGTGCGCGGTACGGCGGCCAGGCTGGTGAAGAGCGCCATCTGGGTGGCCGTATAGGCCGGGTGCGTCGAACGGGCGATGAAGGCGACGAAGGCCGCTGTGCCGAGGCCGACCCCGAGAGCTTCAAGTCCGATGACGAAGGCCAGCGAGATGCGTTCGCCGGCACCGATGCTGTCGTAGTGGCCCTGCGCTGCGAGCCAGGCAAAGCCAAAGATGGACACCAGTTGCACCACACCAAAGAGCCACAGGGCGCGGTTGATGCCCAGGCGGATCATCCACAGCCCGCCGAGCAGCGCACCGATGACGGCGGGCCACAAGCCGGCATGCTTGGCGATGAGGCCGATATCGGTCTTGGTGAAACCCATGTCGAGGTAAAACGGCGTGGCCAACGCCGTGCACAGGCTGTCACCCAGCTTGTAGAGAAAAATGAAGCCGAGGACCATGACGGCGCCGCGCCAGCCCTGACGGCCGATGAATTCATGGAAAGGCTCGGTGACGGCCTGACGCAGGGTCTTCGGCGCGCCCCTGACCACCGGTTCGCTGACCAGCCAGGCCATGACCATGCCGGGGATCATGAAGGCGCCGGTGATCCAGAAAACTTCATTCCACGGCAGGCGATCGGCCAGGATCAGCGAGAGCGAGCCGGGAATCAGCCCGGCAATCCGGTAGGCATTGACGTGGACGGCATTGCCCAGGCCGAGTTCGTTGTCGTCGAGAATCTCCCGGCGGAAGGCGTCGACCGCGATGTCCTGGGTGCCCGAGAGGAAGGCGAGCAGGGCGGCCAGCCAAAGGATGGGCCAGATGCTTTCCTTGGGATCGAGTCCGCCCAGTGAGCCGATGACGAAGAGCAGACCGATCTGGGTGACCAGCATCCATCCCCGGCGGCGTCCGAAACCGGGAATGCTGAAGCGATCGAGGAGCGGTGACCAGAGGAATTTCCAGGTGTAGGGAAACTGGATCAGGGCAAAAAAGCCGATGGTCTTGAGGTCCACACCTTCGCTGCGCAGCCAGGCCGGCAGCAGGTTGAGCAGCAGGTAGAGCGGCAGACCGGAACTGAAGCCGGTAAAGATGCAGATCAGCATCTTGCGGCTGAGCAAGGCAGCAAGCCAGGTCGGCATCAGCGTTGCTGCGTCAGGCGATAGACCGCCAGGCTGCCGAGAAAATTGACCTCGTCGGTGACCGGATTGCCTTCTTCGTCGAGAACGCTGCGCTCGCGGATGATCAGGCCCATCCGTTCGCACAGGGCTTCAAAGTCGAGCAGGGTGAAGAAGCGCACATTGGGCGAGTCGTACCACTGGTAAGGCAGGTCTTCGGAGACCGGCATGCGGCCATCGAGGACCGAGCGCAGGTTCTTCCAGTAGGCAAAATTCGGGAATGAAACCACCGCCTCGCGGCCGACCCGCAGCATTTCACGGAGGATGCCCTCGGTGTGGCG
>CAIYYE010000554.1 GCA_903930395.1 uncultured beta proteobacterium | reverse complement strand
ACTTTGCCCGACCGAATTTGCCGGTCAGTGTCGCCTTGCCTATCGAGTTGGCGTTGATCATGAAACCGGCCAGCGAGGCCGTCGCCCCTTGCGGCAGATCGAGCTTGTCGACCTTCAGCGCGTGCAGCGTGAAGTTGTAGCGATGCGCTTTGTCGCCCACCGGCGGGCAGGGGCCGCCCCAGCCCGGTGCGCCGAAATCGGTGGAGATTTGGGTCGAGCCGGGCAGGGCGGCTGAACCATCAGCCTTCCCCGCGCCACCCGGCAGGGCGCTGGCCGTCGCCGGAATATTGATGACTACCCAATGCCACCAGCCGCTACCACCGGTCGGCGCATCTGGGTCATGTACCAGCAGTGCAAAGCTCTTGGTGTCTTTCGGTGGGTTTTTCCACGACAGGGCGGGGGAGACGTTGTTGCCTGTGCAACCGAAGCCATTGAAAACCTGTTCGCTTTTGATGATGCCATTTGGCTTGATATCGGGGCTGTCGAGCTTGAAACTGTCGGCAAGCGCCAATGGGCTGGTAAGTAGAAGCGAGAGGGCGAGAACTGTTTTTCGCATAGTGGAGACTCCGGCTGGGTGAAAAAAACGCTGGCTGTGAGCGCTATCGAAATCATAGGACATTTCATTCGAACACAGACCACGATGAAAAAAGACTTGCGTTAGGCAATTGACTTCCCTATGATTAAAACGAACGTATGAATCATAAAAGAGGCCATCATGGAAGTCCGTACAGTCGATACACGCGAACGCATACTCGATGCCGGTGAACGCCTGTTCATGGCGCATGGCTACGAAGGCACGTCGATGCGCCAGATTACCGGCGAGGCGGGGGTCAATCTGGCGGCGGTGAATTATCACTTCGGCTCCAAGGAGTCGTTGATGCAGGAGGTTTTCCGGCGTCGGCTGGACTGGCTCAACGAGGAGCGCATGCGGGCGCTCGATGCGCTGGAGGCCGAGGCCGCTGGCCAGGCGCTCAAGCCATCGGCGATTGTCGATGCCTTTTTTGGCACGCTGCTGCGCATGGCCGGTGACGAAAATCGGGGTGGCATGACCTTCCTGCGCCTGCTCGGCCGGACGCTGACCGAGCCCTCCGAGTTCATCCGTGCCTTTCTCGCCCATGAATACCAGGCCGTCATGGACCGCTACAAGGAAGCTCTGTTCAAGGCCCTGCCCGAGGTGCCCAAGGCCGAGATTGTCTGGCGCTTTCATTTCATGCTCGGCGCCACGTCCTACGCCATCGCCGGCACCGATGCGCTGCGTCTGGTCACCGACTGGCAGATCGAGGACGAGGATTCGACGGACCGTCTGGATCGTCTCGTGCCACGTTTGATGTCCTTCCTGATCGGCGGTTTGCGGGCGCCTCTGCCGCAGTTTTAAGGCTTGCTGGGGTCGACAGCTAAAAACGATCAAAACCAAAAAAGACATAAAAGGAGACAACAGCATGTTCAGCAATCTCATCCCTCTGCTCGGCCTGGCCTTTCTGGTCGCCCTGCTTGGGCTGGTCGTGATTCCGCCGCTGCGGCGCAGCGTGATTACCCGGCCTATTTTCACCACCTATCGCAAGGTGCTACCCCAGATGTCCGACACCGAGCGCGATGCGCTGGAAGCCGGTACCGTCTGGTGGGAGGGCGAACTGTTCCGCGGGCAGCCAGATTGGCAAAAGCTGCACGCCTATCCGCAGCCGACCCTGACGCCGGAAGAGCAATCCTTCCTTGATAACGAATGCGAGGAGGCCTGCCGCCTGGTCAATGACTGGCAGGTGACGCATGAACTCTATGACCTGCCGGCCGAGGCCTGGCGTTATATCAAGGACAAGGGCTTCCTTGGCATGATCATCCCGAAGCAGTACGGCGGCCTTGAATTTTCCGCCTACGCCCATTCGCAGGTGGTGACCAAGCTGTCCACGCGTTCTTCCGCGCTGTCCGTGTCGGTCATGGTGCCCAATTCGCTCGGCCCGGCCGAACTCCTGCTGCATTACGGTACCGAGGCACAGAAGAATCACTATCTGCCGCGTCTGGCCAGGGGCATCGAGGTGCCGGCTTTCGCCCTGACCAGCCCGTGGGCGGGTTCCGATGCGGCCTCGATTCCCGATAGTGGCGTTGTCTGCAAGGGCCTGTGGCAGGGTAGGGAAGTTCTCGGCATGCGGGTTTCGTGGGACAAGCGTTACATCACGCTGGCCCCGGTGTGCACGGTGTTCGGGCTGGCTTTTCATCTGTATGACCCGGACGGCCTGCTCGGCGACCAGAAGCATGTCGGCATTACCTGCGCGCTGGTTCCTTACGATCATCCGGGTGTCGATACCGGGCGCCGGCATTTTCCGCTCAATGCGATGTTCATGAACGGCCCGACACGGGGAACGGATGTCTTCATGCCGCTCGATTTCATCATCGGCGGCCCGGAAAAGGCCGGCCAGGGCTGGCGCATGTTGATGGAGTGCCTGGCGGCCGGACGGTCGATTTCGCTGCCGTCGTCGAACACCGGCATGGCCCAGATGACAGCGCGTGCTGTTGGCGGATACGCCCGCGTGCGCAGCCAGTTCAAGATGGCGGTCGGCCGCTTCGAAGGTGTTGAAGAGGCGCTGACCCGGATCGGCGCCTATACCTACATGATGGATGCCGTGCGCAAGATGACGGCCGGTGCTGTCGATCTTGGCGAGAAGCCCTCGGTCGTCTCGGCCATCGCCAAATACCACGTCACCGAACGCGCCCGTCAGGTGGTCAATGACGGCATGGACGTCATCGGCGGCAAGGGCATCTGCCTTGGCCCCTCGAATTTCATGGGCCGCGCTTACCAACAGGTGCCGATCGGCATCACGGTCGAAGGCGCCAATATCCTGACGCGTTCGCTGATCATCTTCGGGCAGGGCGCCATTCGCTGCCACCCCTATCTGCTGCCGGAAATGCAGGCAGCGCAGAACCCGGACCACAAGCAGGGCCTGGTCGATTTCGACAAGGCCTTGTTCGGCCATATCGGCTTCACCATCAAAAATGGTCTGCGCGCCCTGTGGCTGGGCATGACCGGCTCGCACTTCGCGACGGTCAATGTCGATACCGCACCGGAAATGCGCCGCTACTACCAGCAGTTGACGCGCTTCTCGGCAGCCTTTGCCTTCATGGCCGACATCTCGCTGCTCGTGCTCGGCGGCAGCGTCAAGCGTCGGGAAAAGCTGTCGGCGCGACTCGGCGACATCCTTGCCCAGATGTACCTGATCTCCTGCACCCTCAAACGTTATGAGGAAGAGGGCCGCAAGGCAGCGGATGCCCCGCTCGCCCACTGGGCGATCTGGGATGCCATGTACAAGGCGCAGCAGGCCTTCGATGGCGTCATTGCCAACTTCCCGGTGCGCTTCATCGCCGCCTTCCTGCATCGCTCGATTTTCCCCTGGGGCCACCCCTATGTCGTGCCCTCGGACGAGGTCGGGCATGAGGTCGCCAAGGCGCTGATATCGCCCTCCGCCACCCGCGACCGCCTGACTGCCGAATGCTATGTGCCGCTGCTCGAGAGCGATCCAGTCGGCGCCATCGAACTGGCCCTGCAGGCGACACTGCTTGCCGAGCCAATCGAGGCGAAGATTCGTGCCGCTGAAAAAGACGGTCAATTTGACAACAACCCGCTGGCCAATGTGCGCGACATCGCCATCGTGGCTTTTGAGGCCGGGGTTATCACCGCCGCCGAGTTCGAGATCATGAAGCGCCGCAACCACCTGCGCGACATCGTTGTCCAGGTCGATGATTTTCCCTTCGACTTTGGCGTGGCGACGGCCAACAAGCCGGCTGAGTGCCGGATGGCAGCTTGACCATGGGCCACGCGATCTATGTCGTGGACGGCGCCCGCTCGCCGTTTTTGAAGGCGCAGAAAGGGCCGGGCGTTTTTGCCGCCTCGGACCTCGCTACCCAGGCGGGCAGGGCCCTCCTCTTGCGCCAGCCTTTCGCGCCGAGCGATCTGGATGAAGTCATCCTCGGCTGCGCCGCACCGTCGCCCGATGAAACCAACATCGGGCGCATGGTCGCTCTGCGTCTTGGCTGCGGCAAAAAGGTGCCGGGCTGGACGGTGATGCGCAACTGCGCTTCAGGCATGCAGGCCATCGACTCAGCCATCGCCAATATCCAGTGCGGGCGTTCCGAACTGGTCCTGGCCGGTGGCGTCGATGCATTGTCGCGGGCGCCGTTGCTCTATTCGGAACCGATGGTGCGCTGGTTCGCCGGCATGATGAGTCTGCGCACGGTTGGCGAGAAAGTCGGCCACTTTGCGAAACTGCCCGTCGCCGAACTCCTCAAGCCGGTGATCGGCCTCATGAAGGGCCTGACCGATCCGGTCGTTGGCCTGTTGATGGGCCAGACAGCGGAAAACCTGGCCTGGAAATTTGGCATCAACCGGCAGCAGATGGACGAATTCGCCGTCAAAAGCCATCTCAAGGCGATGTCGGCGCGGGCCGCCGGCTATTTTGGCGAGATCGTCCCGCTCGTCGATGCCCAAGGCAAAATCTACGCCGATGACGACGGCGTCCGGGCCGATGCCAGCATGGCCGGCATGGCCAAGCTCAAACCTTTCTTCGACAAGAAATACGGCAATATCACCGCCGCCAACAGTTCGCAGATCACCGACGGCGCCGCCTGGGTCATTCTCGCTTCGGCAGCGGCGGTCGAGAAATGGGGCCTCAAGCCTATCGGCAAGATCGTTGATAGCGCATGGGCCGGTCTCGACCCGGCGCAAATGGGCCTCGGCCCGGTGCATGCGGCGACGCCCCTCCTGCAGCGGCACGGTCTGGGGCTCGACGACATCGATTACTGGGAGATCAACGAAGCCTTCGCGGCGCAGGTGATGGGCTGTCAGGCAGCCTGGCAGGATGATGCCTACTGCCGAGAACAACTCGACCTGCCGGCCGCCCTGGGGCGCCTCGATGAGGAGAAACTCAATGTCGACGGCGGCGCGATAGCCATCGGCCATCCGGTCGGCGCCTCCGGGGCGCGCATCGTGCTGCACCTGTTGCAGGTATTGCAGCGCAACAAGTCCAAACGCGGGATCGCCACGATTTGTATCGGCGGCGGTTTGGGTGGGGCAATGCTGGTGGAGCGCTGTTCATGAAACACTGGCAACTAATCACAGAAGAGTCCGGCATCGTCCTTGCCGTTCTCGACAAAGCCGGCGAATCGGCCAACTCGCTCTCGGCCGAGGTGATGGCTGAATTCGCCCAAATTCTCGACCAATTCGACAAGCAGCCGCCCAAGGGGCTGATCATCCGCTCGGGCAAGGAAGCCGGTTTCATCGCCGGGGCCGATATCGAGGAGTTTTCGCAACTCGATACCGTCGAAAAGGGCAGGGCGCTTGTGGCGCGTGGCTGGGAGCTGTTCAATCGCCTGGCGGCCGTGCCTTATCCGACCTTGGCGCTGGTCCGCGGCCATTGTCTCGGGGGCGGTCTGGAACTGGCCCTGGCCTGCCGCTATTTGCTGGCGGTCGATGAGTCAGGGACAAAGATGGGCCTGCCGGAAGTCATGCTCGGCATCTTTCCCGGCTGGGGCGGCATGTTGCGCTTACCCAAACGGATCGGCCCGGCTGCGGCGCTCGACCTGATGCTGACGGGCAAGACGCTGGACGCCAAACGCGCCAGGAAAATGGGGCTGGCCGACGAGTGCGTACCGCCTCGCGTTATGGAAATGGCGGCCCGCCAGTTGCTGCTTTCCAATCAGCCGCGCCGGCCTTTGCCGCTGCTGCAACGCCTGCTCAATGGCCCGCTTAAATCCGTTGTCGCCAATGGTGCTCGCAAGCAGGTGGCCAAAAAGGCGCGGCCGGAACATTACCCGGCGCCTTACGCCATCATAAACTTGTGGGCGCAGCACAACGGCAATGCGCTGGCCGCACCGGAGATTGTCGACTGCATCATCAGTTCGCCGACGGCGCGTAATCTGTTGCGCGTCTATCATTTGCAGGAGCGACTCAAGGGATTTGGCAAAGGCTCGGATTTCAGCGCCAGCCGCGTCCATGTCATCGGCGCCGGCGTCATGGGCGGCGACATCGCCGCCTGGTGTGCGCTCCGTGGCATGACCGTGACGCTGCAGGACCAGACACTGGAACGTATTGCCCCGGCGCTCAAACGGGCGCATGCCCTGTTCGCCAGGCGCTTGCGCGAGCCGCTCAAAATCCGCGCTGCCTTCGACCGGCTGATTCCCGATCCGAATGGCGACGGCGTGGTGCATGCCGATGTGGTGATCGAGGCCATCTTCGAAAATGTTGAAGCCAAGCACGCGCTGTTCAGT
>CAIYYE010000553.1 GCA_903930395.1 uncultured beta proteobacterium | reverse complement strand
CAGCCCAGCAACAGGGCGATCAGGCTCAGCAGGAAGAAGCGGCGAATCATCATGCAAACATTTCTGAACTATTTCAGGAGAACTGATTCTCAAGGTTCAGGTCAGTTCTCACAAGGGGAGGGAACGGGATGGCAAGTTGTGCGCTTGTAACTCAGACCACGAACGACGTGGCGCCAGACCCAGGGAGAGGCTTGCATCGCAAGCTGCTTTATCTGACTAGCGCGGCCTTGCCGAGTGCTGCCGACGCTGCTTACAGCTTCAACTTCCCGGAACCCGTCACCCCCATCGCCCGGGAAACCCTGCACATCCACAACGAGTTCATGCTGGTCATCACGGTTCTGTTCGTGGTGGTTTTTGCCATCATGATCTATTCGATGATCAAGCATCGAAAGAACAGCGGCCACGCGCCGGCCACCTTCACCGGACCGACCGGCGCCCTGCAATGGTTTTGGGCCCTGGTCCCCTTCGCCATCCTGCTCTTCATCGACTTTGTCCTGATGGGCATCCCGGCCGTCAAGGCGATCATCAATATGGAAGACACCCAGAACAAAGCCGAAATGGTGCTCAAGATCACCGGCATGCAGTGGAAATGGCAATACGAATACCCTGAAGCCGGCATCAAGTTCATCAGCACCCTGGCCACGCCGCGAGACCAGATCGCGAATACGGCCGACAAGGGCGAACACTACCTGCTCGAAGTCGACAAGCCGCTCGTCCTGCCGGTGGGCAAGAAAGTTCGCATACTGTTGACCTCGACCGACGTCATCCACACCTGGTGGGTGCCGCAATTCGGCGTCAAGCGCGATGCCGTTCCCGGCTTTCTGCGCGAAACCTGGGTGCTGATCGAGAAGCCGGGTATTTATCGTGGCCAGTGCGCCGAACTCTGCGGCAAGGACCATGGCTTCATGCCGGTGGTCGTTCACGCCGTGCCGGAACCGGAATACCTCGCCTGGCTGGAAACGAAAAAAGCCGAAGCCAAGGCCGCCGCCGGTAGCGCTGACCGGAGCTGGAGCCAGGAGGAACTGATGACCCAGGGCAAGGAGACGTACGACAAGGTCTGCGCCGCCTGCCATCAAGCCAGCGGTCAGGGCTTGCCGCCGGCCTTCCCTCCCCTGGCCGTCAGCAAAATCGTCAATGGCCCCCTGCTGGGCATGGATGGCAAGCTCATTCCGGACAGCCATGTCGACCGCGTGCTCAATGGCAAGGCCGGCACCGCGATGCAGGCATTCCGCAATAGCCTCTCCGATGTCGAGCTTGCCGCGATCATCACCTACGAACGCAACAGTTTCGGCAACCGCAAGGGCGACATGATCCAGCCCGCCCAGATCAAGGCCCTTCGCTAGGAGGCGATCCATGAGCACAGCCACCACCCATACTGCCGAACACCCCGCCGAGGAATACCACGGCGGCTGGCTACGCTGGTTGACGACGACCAACCACAAGGACATCGGCACGATGTACATGACATTCGCGCTGATCATGTTCTTCGTTGGCGGGATCATGATCCTCGGCGTACGAGCCGAGCTTTTCCAGCCTGGCCTGCAACTCATGAAACCGGAGTTTTTCAATCAGCTGATCGGCATCCACGCCCTGGTCATGATTTTCGGGGCCTTGATGCCGGCCGCCACCGGCTTCGCCAACTGGATGATCCCGCTCATGATCGGCGCCCCCGACATGGCCTTGCCACGACTCAACAACTGGGGATTCTGGCTGTTGCCGCCGGCTGCCATCCTGCTCACCCTGCCCTTCACGCTGGCGCTGTTCGGTATCGGCGACGGCGCGCTCGCCACCGGCTGGACCTTTTACGCACCACTCTCTATCCAGGGCGGCATGGGCGTCGATTTCGCCATCCTCGCCGTACACATCCTCGGCATCTCCTCGATCATGGGATCGATCAACATAATCGTCACCATCTTCAACATGCGCGCGCCCGGCATGACCATGAAGAAGATCATCAGCAGGCCGTGGGCCGTCACGAACACATTGTACAT
>CAIYYE010000552.1 GCA_903930395.1 uncultured beta proteobacterium | reverse complement strand
GCAACTACGACGACTTCATGGAAGCCGCCCAGGCCGCCCGTGAACGCCAGCAGAATGCCAATGCCAAGGCCAAGGAACGGATCGCCGAACTGCAGACCTTCGTCCGCCGCTTCTCGGCCAATGCCTCCAAGGCCAAGCAGGCGACCAGCCGCGTCAAGCTGATTGAAAAGCTCAAGCCGGAAGACATGAAGCCGTCGTCGCGCCAGTACCCGTGGATACGCTTCGATTACGACGAAAAGCAGAAGCTGCACCGTCAAGCAGTCGAGATCGAGAACGTCTCCTTCACCTACGAAGGCGGCGAGCGCAAGATTTTCAACAACCTGACGCTGACCATCAATGCCGGTGAGCGGATCGCCGTGATCGGCGAAAACGGCGTCGGCAAGACGACGCTCCTGAAGCTGTTGATGGGTGAAGTGACGCCCCAGTTTGGCACGATCAAATGGGCCGAGAAGGCCTACCCGGGCTACTACGCGCAGGACCACAGCGCCACCTTCGCCGGCACCGAGAGCCTGACCGAATGGATCGCCGGCTACGCCCGCGCCACCATCGAAGACGGCGGCGACCTCGAAACCCTGATTCGCGGCACCCTGGGTCGACTGCTCTTCTCCGGCGACGAGGTCAAGAAGTCGGTCAACGTCATTTCCGGCGGTGAGCAGGGCCGCATGCTGTTCGGCAAGCTCATGCTGTCCAAGCACAACGTGCTGCTCATGGACGAGCCGACCAACCACCTCGACATGGAATCGATCGAATCTCTGAACTCAGGGCTGGAAAAATTCCCCGGTACCCTGGTTTTCGTCTCCCATGACCGGGAATTCGTGTCTTCGCTGTCCACGCGCGTTCTGGAAGTGAAGAGCGATGGCCGGATCATCGACTACCTCGGCGGCTATGAGGACTACCTGGCCAGCCAGGGCGTCGAATAGTCAGTTTCGGGCTGACCGGACAAGGCCGCAACGCAAAGCGTTAGCGGCCTTTTTTACTGGATCTGGCCGCCAGCGGCGAGGGTACGGATGAGACGCACACAATCGACATCGGACTGGTGGTAAGCCGATTTAACGTATTCGATGTAGGCACGTTCCTCGGAGTTCGGGTCGGTCGCCAGCGTCGTCTGATAAGCAAAACGCAGGAACAGGAAGCCCGGTTCCGGCTCCTCGATGGTGATTTGCAGGCTGCCGCCGGGATGCACCTCGGAGGGCTGGATGTCGAAGCGCACCCAATGCCCGTCGGCCAGCGTGACCCGGTCGTGAATCACGGCCGGGCCGAAATCCAGTTCGCGCAGCAGGCTGTCAGCCTGGCGTTCAAGGATAGTGCAGGATTCCAGTCCAGGCAGGAAAGGAACGGCGTTTTCGACACGGTGGAGCAGGCCCTGCCACAGCTGATCGCGGTTCAGGGTCTCGATCAGCGGATTCTCCGGGTCGTTGATCTGGATGAGATGTTCGAAGTTCATGGACATATTGTATTTCATCGCCCGGCCCCCCATTGCTTTGTCGACGCGCCTTGCGGTGTTGCGCGCACGGGCCTGCCGGGCGATGAAATGAATGGGTCGTGTTAACATCCCTGCCATGCAACTAGAACGTATCCTCCAAAAACACGGTTTCGGCTCCCGACGGGAATGCCGGGGCATGATCCGCCGCCAACGTGTGGCGATAAACGGCCAGATTTGCGACGATCCTTTCGTCGAACTCGACACGGATGGCCTGGTTTTCACCGTCGATGGCGTCGATTGGCCCTACGCCGAATACGCCACGCTGATGCTCAACAAGCCGGCCGGCTACGAATGTTCGCGCAAGCCCAAGCATCACGCCAGCGTCCTTGAGTTGCTGCCGGTATCCTTGCGCGAACGCGATGTGCAGCCCATCGGCCGGCTCGATGAAGACACCACGGGCCTGCTCCTGATCACCGATGACGGCCAGTTGAACCATCAGCTGTCATCGGCCAAGCGCAAGGTGCCCAAAGTCTATCTGGCGACGACCAAGCATCCGCTTGATCAGACGCAGATCGATCAATTACTGGCTGGCGTGCTGCTTGCCGACGAATACGAGACAATCTCCGCTGCCGCTGCCGAGATCGTTGGCGAATATCAGCTACGACTGACGCTGACCGAAGGCAAGTACCATCAGGTCAAGCGCATGGTCGCTGCCGTCAGCAACCGCGTCGAGGCCCTGCATCGCGAAGCGGTGGGCGAATTGACGCTGCCATCCGATCTCAAGCCGGGCGAGTGGCGCTGGCTATCGGCCGCCGACCTGCAAAAACTGGGCTATACACAATGACCCTGACCGAAATGCGCTACATCGTGGCCCTGGCCCGCGAGCGCCATTTCGGGAAGGCGGCGGACGCCTGCCATGTCAGCCAGCCGACGCTCTCGGTGGCGCTCAAGAAGGTCGAAGGGCAGCTCGGTTCGGCGCTCTTCGAGCGGGGTGCCAGCGATGTCCGGATCACTCCGCTGGGCGAACGCATCGTTGCGCAGGCCCGACGAGTGCTCGAAGAAGCGGTCCGGCTTGAGGAGATCGCCGAAGCCACTGGCGATCCGCTGAGCGGCCAGTTGCGTGTCGGCATCATCTACACCATTGCGCCCTACCTGCTGCCGCAACTGATCCCGGCCCTCAACCGTGAGGCGCCGAAGATGCCGCTCTTCCTCAAGGAAGATTTCACGGCCAACCTCATCCCCGCGCTCAAGGCCGGCGAACTCGACGTCATCGTCATAGCGCTGCCTTTTGCCGAGCCAGGCCTGGTGGCCCAACCGGTATACGACGAAGCCTTCCGGGTCGTCGTTCCGGCCACTCACCCCTGGGCCAGGCGCACCGAGGTGAATGGCGATGAACTGGATGGCCAGAACCTCTTGCTGCTTGGGCAGGGCAATTGTTTTCGCGACCAGGTGCTCGAATCCTGTCCCCGTCTCAACGCACCGGATGCGCTTGAACACTCGCTGGAAGGCAGTTCGCTCGAAACAATCCGCCATATGGTGGCCAGCGGTGCCGGCGTCGCCGTCATGCCGAGCACGGCAGCCGATCCCTTGATGGGCAAGGAAGCGCTGGTCCGGGTGCTGCCCTTTGCCGGTAGCGCGCCGAAGCGTACCGTTGGTCTGGTCTGGCGCGTGACTTTCCCCCGGCCGCAAGCCATCGATGCTGTCCGTGCTGCCCTGCTTTCCTGTCAGCTACCGGGAGCATCGGCCGTCCGCTGAGGTTTCACGTGGAACGCAGGTCGATCCGGTATTTCGTGCCAGAACCCACTTGCTGTTAAAGTGCCACCTATCCGGAAAGCGATATATATCCGGGGGTGGCCATCAAGATTGCAAAAGGCGAAATCATGAGTCAAAAGCGTGTTCTCGTTGTCGACGACATGGGCTCGATCCGACAAGTCATCATGGCCTTGCTCAAGGCCTCGGGGTTCGAGGCGGCTGACGCGAGCAGCGGCGTCATGGCCTTGCAGCTCATGGAGCACACCAAATTTGACCTGGTGCTGTCGGACTGGAATATGCCGGGGATGACGGGTTCAGAGCTGGTGACGGCCATCCGCGCCAAGAATCAGAGCATTCCGATCATCATGGTGACGGCCGAAGCCGACCGGCAACGCGTGCTCGAATTGCAGGCTCTGGGCGTCAATGGCTATCTCCTCAAGCCATTCAAGCAACAGGCATTGCTGACCATTCTGGGGAAAGTCTTCCCGGACAGGGCTTGATTCCCGAGACAGATTTGGCTCGCCAGGCAAGAAAAAACGCCCTCGGAAATTCCAGAGGGCGTTTTCTTGTCAGGCCGGATGCAGATCAGGCTGCCGCGTCGGCTTTCTTCTTGGCCGGCGCCTTGGGTTTGGCGACCTTCTTCTCGAATTCAAAGCCGACCTTGCCATCCTTGGCGACCAGATAGGCCGAGAACTTGCGGCGGGTGCGGTTCGAGACGAATTCCTTGAGCAGGTCGGTCTTGCCTTCGGCCAGCAATTTTTTCATCTGGCCGGGTTCGATCGGTTGCTGCAGGATGATCTTGCCCGAGCGGAAATCGCAGCTCTTGTCCGGGCCGACTGATTTCTCGCAGACGTAGGACGTGCCGTGGTCGAAGACGCCACTGGCGCACTTCGGACATTTGCCGAAGCTTTCCTGGGCCGAGAAGTCTACCGGTTCGGCATCGGCCGCATCGGCCTTGTCCTGGCCGAAGTCGAATTCCGGTTCCTTGTTGTCATTGAGCTTGATGGCGGCGGCGAAGGTGCGGCCCATCTTGTTACGGAAACCGGTGAGCGGACCGATCGTGCCTTCGTTGATCAGGGTATCGATTTCGGCCGGTTCAAACTGGCGACCAGCGACGATTTTCCATAGCGAGTAGTCGCAGCCACCGCACTGGAATTTCTTGTAGGTTTCGCGAATCTCGCCGCCGCAACGCGGACATTTTGCCGTCAAAACACCGAAATCGCCGGGGATCGTGTCGGCTTCGTAGTGTTTGGCGCGCTCGACCATATGGCGCGTCATTTCGGCGATTTCGCGCATGAACTCGTCGCGCGTGAATTCACCCTTTTCAATACGGCCGAGCTTCCATTCCCAGTCGCCGGTCAGTTCGGGCTGGGTCAGTTCGTTGATGCCCAGGCCATTGAGCAGTGTCATCAGCGAGAAGGCCTTGGCGGTCGGGATCAGTTCGCGGCCTTCGCGGTGCATGTATTGCTCGCCGATCAGGTTTTCGATGATCTGGGCGCGCGTCGCCGGGGTGCCGAGACCGCGGCCGGCCATTGCTGCCTTGAGTTCCTCGTCGTCGACCATCTTGCCGGCGCCTTCCATGGCGGAGAGCAGGGTGGCTTCCGAGTAACGCGGCGGCGGCTTGGTGGCGTTGGCCTTGACGTTGACCTCGTCGGTCTTGACCTTTTCCTTGGGCTCGACGGCGACCAGGTTGCCGTCATCGCCATCCTGAGCTTCCTTGCCATG
>CAIYYE010000551.1 GCA_903930395.1 uncultured beta proteobacterium | reverse complement strand
GCCCTTGGCCTGCTTTTGCATTAAAATGCACCCTTTCCCGCCGGATTCACCCATGAGCGCCGAACTCTCGATTGCCCCGCACAGCCTGTCCATCGTCGTCCCGTTTTACAACGAGGAAGACAACATCGCGCCGCTGGTCAAGCGGGTGCATGAGGCCTTGGTCGGTTACGACCATCCGTGGGAACTAGTACTGGTCGATGATGGCAGCAGCGACGCCACTGTCGATCGTGCCGTGCAGTGTTCGCGTGAGTATGGCCCGCACGTCCGCGTCGTTGAACTGACCCGTAATTTCAAGCAGACGGCGGCCATGCAGGCAGGTATCGATGCGGCGCGCGGCGACGTGATCGTGACCATGGACGGCGACCTGCAGAACGACCCGATCGACATTCCGCGCATGGTCGCCCGCCTGATCAACGAAGACCTCGACCTCGTCGCCGGCTGGCGACAGAACCGCCAGGACGGCCTGATCCTGCGCAAGATTCCCTCGAAGATCGCCAACAAGCTGATCGCCCGCATGACCGGCGTCCATCTGCGCGACTACGGCTGCAGCCTCAAGGCTTTCCGCGGCAGCGTCATCAAGAGCGTGCGCCTGTACGGCGAAATGCACCGCTTCATCCCGGCCTGGCTGGCGACGGTAACGACGCCGCGCCGCATCGCCCAGGAGCCGACAACCCACCATGCGCGCACGGCCGGTGTCTCCAAATACGGCATTTCGCGCACTTTCCGCGTCATTCTCGATTTGATCGCGGTGTATTTCTTCATGCGCTTCCGCGCCCGCCCCGGCCACTTCTTTGGCGGCATCGGCCTTGGCCTGACGGCGCTTTCCGGCCTGATCATGGTCTGGCTAGGCTGGGTCAAGTTCGGCCTCGGCGAAAACATCGGCGGCCGGCCGCTGCTGATTGTCGGCGTCGGCACGCTGATTGCCGGCGTGCATTTCATCACCACCGGCGTTCTCTCCGAGCTGCTGGCCCGCATCTACTTCGAATCCGGCACCATCCGCTCCTACTCGGCGCGCCCGGAACGCGCACTGGCGGCTGACGAAGGCTGGCACAAAACGGCGTGAACCTGGCTGCGCTCAAGGGTAACAACAGCGTGAAATGGCTGTTTGGCCTGACGGCCGCCCTGCTCGCCTGGCGTTTCTGGCTGCTGCCCCAACTGGGCATCACGCTCTACGTCGATGAAGCGCAATACTGGACCTGGGCGCAGCATCTCGACTGGGGCTATTTCTCCAAACCGCCCGGCGTCGCGGCGCTAATCTGGCTATCGACCGCACTCTTCGGCGACGGCTTGGTCGGCGTCAAGGCCTTGTCCATGCTCTGCTACCCGCTCGCTGCGGCGGCCTGCTGGGCGATTGCGCGCCGCCTTTACGACGAACGCGTCGCCTTCTGGTCGGCCATCGCCGTCCTCACCCTGCCCATTTTTTCCTGGCTCGGGCTATTCGTCTCGACCGACGCCCTGCTCACCCTGCTTTGGGCGTCGGCCCTGTGGGCTTTCCTGCGCGCACTGGACACCGACCGCTGGGGCGACTGGCTGCTGCTCGGTCTGATCTGCGGTCTCGGCCTGCTCTCCAAATACACCATGGCGGCCTGGCTCGGCGCCGCTTTCCTTTATTTGCTGGCCTTCCACCGGCCGCGCCTGGCCTCGGCCAAGCCCTGGCTGACAGCGGCGCTGGCCCTGCTCATGCTGTCGCCCAATATCATCTGGAACATCAATCACGATTTCCCGACCCTAAAACACACCGCCGACATCACGCTCAACCGGCAATCCGGCGGTGGCCTGGCCTCGCTGGGCGAATTCTGGGCAGCGCAGTGGATCGCCTTCGGCCCTGTCCTCGGCAGCATTTTCCTGCTCCTCTTGCTGCGCGTCCGCGAAAGCTGGAACGACGAACGGACACGCCTCCTGCTCTGGTTCGCCCTGCCGCTGTGGGCCGTCGTCTCGATGCAGGCCCTGAAGAGCAGCGCCAATGCCAACTGGGCGGCCCCCGCCTTTGCCCCGGCCGTGATTGCAGCCGTCGCCTGGCTGCTCCAGCGCGAAAAGAAAAAGCTCCTGATCGCCGGCCTCGCCCTCAACCTGCTGCTCGTCGGCCTGCTCTATCACTGGCCGCAAATACTCGCTGCCAGCCGCCCCGACAGCCAGGCCAAACTCAGCCCCTACAAGCGCGCCATGGGCTGGGATGAACTTGGCCGCCAGCTCAAGCCCATTGTGCAGGCCCACCCCGACGCCATCCTCATCGCCGACAACCGTACCTTGCTCGCCCACATGCTCTACGAGCTGCGCGATGTGCGACCGCTGGCCGCCAGCTGGAACCCATCCGGCGTCGTCAGCGACCATTACAAGCTGACCACCGACCTCCGCCCCCATGTCGGCAAGGATGTGATCCTGATCACCGACACCACACCGGGCACCGATTTCGCCCCGCGCTTCGCCGGCATGGAGCAACTGGCCAGACTCAAGGTGCCACTCGACGCGCAAACCAGCCGAAACATGGATGTTTACCTGCTGCATGCCTTCAAGGGTTATTGAGCTCCGCATTGCCGGCGTCGTGTTTGCGCTGCTCGCGGTGCTCTTTGTTGCATTCCCGGAGATCGACCTGGCGACCAGCCGCCATTTTTATCAAGACGGCCGCTGGGCCTTTTCCGATGGCAACTGGCCCCTGTTCGAACTTCTCTACCGTGGCACACCGCGCGCCGGACAGGTCTTGCTGATCATTCTCACGGGCGGACTGCTGCTCGGCACATTCAAACGTCTGCCCTGGCTGCAGGCGCGGCGGACGACCTTGGGCTTCCTGCTGGCCGCAGCGCTGCTCGGGCCAGTACTGCTCGTCGATGCCACGCTCAAGGATGGCTGGCACCGCGCCCGCCCGACGACCGTGACGGAATTCGGTGGGCCGCTCAAATTCACCCCGGCTTTCATGCTGAGCGACCAGTGCGTCAAGAATTGTTCCTTCGTCAGTGGCCACGTCGCCACCGCCGCCTTCGTCATGGCCTTCGGCTGGCTGGCCACCCCGGCCGTACGCCGGCGCTGGTTGCTGGTCAGCCTCGCCACCGCCACCCTGCTCGCCCTGGTACGCCTCACAGCAGGAGGGCACTTCCTGTCCGACACGCTCTTTGCGTGGTTCGCGACCTATTTCAGCCTGTGGCTGACGGAGTGGATTTTTCGGCGCCTGAAATGGCTGCCGCCAGTTACTGACTAAGTATCGTCATTGCTGACGCAAAAAAAACCGCCGAAATTGGCGGTTTTTTGTGTCCGGGCAGGCAAGGATATCAATCGACTCGCGTATCCAGCCCCTGCTCGGCCAGTTCGGCGGCGCGCAGCACGGCGCGGGCCTTGTTGCGGGTTTCTTCCCATTCCGAGTGCGGATCGGAGTCGG
>CAIYYE010000550.1 GCA_903930395.1 uncultured beta proteobacterium | reverse complement strand
TTGAGATTGGCCCGGTCACGCTCGTTCTGTGCCTTGGCCAGTGCCAGTTGCGCCCGGGCCGATTTGAGCGCCTGGCTGGACTGGTCGTATTCCTGCTTCGAGACGTATTCCTGGGCAAGCAGCGCCTTCATCCGCACTTCGTTGGCCTGGGCCAGATCGAGCAGGGCCTGGGCATTGATGACGCTCGCCGCACTTTGCCGTTCGGTGGCAGAGACCAGCGCATCGTCGAGTTCAAGCAGCGCCTGCCCCTTCTTCACCTTGTCATTGAAATCGACATAGAGCTTGCGCACCGTGCCCGACACCTGGGTACCCACACTGATCAGCACCACCGGATTCAGCGTGCCATTGGCCGACACTGTCTGCGTCACATCGCCCTTCTCGACATTCGCCAGCTTGTAGCGTGTTTCCGGATTCTGCGCTGCACGCTGCTTGCTGACCCAGACGCCACCACCGATCAGGCCGGCAACCACGCCGACGCCGATCAGAATCTTGCCGATTTTTTTCATGGTCTTCCCTCCGCTGCCGCTTGCAGCAGCGTGTAATCGAGTGCGCCCATGGCCTGGGCCAGCGTGGCGCGATAAACATTCCAGTCAAGTTGGGCCTGAATGCGCTGCAAACGGGCACTGGCCAGCGCACTCTGCGCCGTCAACAAGTCCAGCACCGTGCCGACCCCGGCCTTGTAGCGACCCAGCGCGACGCGCGCGGACTGCTCGGCGCTGGCCACCAGGTCGGCCGTCGTCTTCAGGCTTTGCGTCGCCGTCGTCAGGCTCTGGTAGGCCCGCCAGACATCGAGCGCAATCTGGTTCCTGATGCGGTCACGCTGTGCCGCGCGGACATCCGCCAGAGCAGCCGCCGAGCGAACGCGATAAGTCGTGTCGAAGCCGGTGAAGATCGGCACATTGAGCGTCAGGCCGACGCTGCCGCCTTGTGCAACGACCCCCGCCGTGTTCTGCCAGCTTGGCCCGGCCGCCAACGAAACGCTGGGCCGCCCCTGGCTACGGGCAATATCGACACTCGCCTCGGCCGCCTTGAGCTGCGCCTCGGCCGCCCGCAAATCAGGCCGCCGGGCCTGCGCCTCGGCAATCAGGGCATCTATTTCCTTCTGGAAAGCCAGTTCGCCCGACGTAGCCGGCAATTCGGCAGGCAGTTCGGCCAGCACGATCGATTGCTGCGCCGCGAAGCCGAGCGCATTGGCCAGCGCGCCAAGTCCGTTGCGCGCCTCGCCCTCGGCCCGGATGCGGTTGAGCGTTGCCTGCGACAGTGCCGTCTGCGCCTGCAGGCGGTCAGCCGGCGTGGCGACGCCGACGCCATAGCGCGCATCGGCCGCCTGATAGCTTTCACGGGCCGAGCGTTCGGCCTCGGTCGCCGAAATCACCGCGGCCTGTGCTGCCTGGGCCGAGTAATAAGCTTGCAACGCAGCGAGGAACAGCGACTGGACCATGGCGTCCTGCGTTGCCCCGGCAGCGGCCAGCAGTTGTTGTGCATTCTCGACATTGGCCGAACGCCGGCCGAAATCGACGAGCAGCCACGACAGGGTCAAGGCGGCAGCGCGACGGTTATACGAAGCACCGTCATCAACCTGGAAACGCGTTGCACTGGCGCTGGCATCGAGACTCGGCAGCCAGCCGGCCCTGGCGACGCCGACCAGTGCCGCCTGCGCCCGTGCTGACGCCCAAACTTCGCGGGTCTGCGGATGGTTGCACAAGGCCAGATCGACGGCATCGAGTGCCGTCAGGGGCGTCACCGGCAAAGCGGTGGCGCAGGGTGCTTCGCCAACCCGGGCTGCGAGGCTCGGCGAAACCTTGAGCGGCGCCATGGCATCGGTAGAAAACGGGTCATCAAGCCCGCCAGCCCATGCCGGCAGGGTAGCCGCAGTCAATAGCAGAAAGCAGGGTAAAAATCGCATAGGCGCCAGTTTAGCCTCAGCGCTGGAATTCAGCCGTTACAGATTGTTTCCGCGATAAGGCTAATGGTGCAACTTACTCGCCCCGCAGCGCAGCCCGCAAGGCGTCCGATTCGAGGACCTGGGTATCGACCCCATTGAGCCGGCCGACCACAATTTCCTCGACCGCCGGCCCGGTGGATGCTTCTGCGGCATGATCGCCCTGCGCGCCGAAACCGTCGCGAAAGGCAATCCACTGGGCTACCGTGATTTCCTGGGCGGTCAGCCCGGTCTCGACACCCTCCGGAACGACCAGACCCAGTTCGATGAGCAGGCGCACCACTTCTTTTCGCCCACCGCGTATGGCCATTTTCAAGGGTGAGGTCGCCACCGTATTGTCCGGCAGGCTGACGCCAAAACCGCGCTCGAACAAGGCCCGGACGATATCGGCGTGACCGAGAAAACAAGCCATGCCCATGGCCAACTCAGCCAGCCCCGCCGACCCGAGCGCGGGATCTGACTCGAGTGCGCTGTGCACGTCTTTCAGGTTGCCGGTTCGGATTGCTTTCAGCAGGTCGGGGGGTTGCGTCATCTCGTCACAGGTAAATCAGTTAACAGTTATTCAATATTAGCCACTTGTCCGGTTCTTGTCTGTCAACCAGACGATGAATCGCCGGGAAGCCTGCCGACACCCAACATTACATGCACAGCAGCGACATTTGGCAAAAACACATGCTGCAATGCGGTAAAATCGCGCCCACTATGCTCTATCCACTTATCCGCAAATTCTTCTTCGCCCTCGATGCCGAGACCGCCCACGGCATCGGCATGAACGGCATCGACTTCCTCAATGCCGCCGGCTTCTCCTGCCTCGTGGCAAAGCCGGTTGCCGCCTGCCCGGTCAATGTCATGGGACTCAACTTTCCCAATCCGGTCGGCCTCGCCGCCGGGCTGGACAAGAATGGCGACCATATTGACGCACTGGCCAAGCTCGGTTTCGGCTTCATCGAAATCGGCACGATCACGCCGCGTCCGCAGGATGGCAACCCGAAACCGCGCCTGTTCCGCATCCCGGAAGCACAAGGCATCATCAACCGGATGGGCTTCAACAACGCCGGCGTCGACGCGCTGTTGGATAACGTCCGCCGTGCCGAGTTCCCCAAAAAAGGCGGCATTCTCGGCATCAACATCGGCAAGAATGCGACGACACCAATCGAAAAGGCCGCCGACGATTACCTGATCTGTCTCGACAAGGTCTACAACGACGCCAGCTACGTGACCGTCAATATTTCGTCGCCCAACACCAAGAATTTGCGCGAACT
>CAIYYE010000549.1 GCA_903930395.1 uncultured beta proteobacterium | reverse complement strand
TGGGAGGCGCTGAGCAACGCAGGAACGTCGGGGGCCTTCGGCGAGGACTGTTTGAGGGCGAAGCCCGAGTTCCGCAGCCGCCCGACGTTTCGAGTAGCGCAAGGGACCGGGCGCAGCCCGGCGCCGACCCTGGGTCGCCTTCTTTTTGCTTACTTTTTCTTGGCGAAGCAAGAAAAAGTGAGACGCCCCTCAAGGGCGGAATTCAAAGGTAATTCAACGGAAGTCGCCTGGTATCCCAGAGCCCACAAAACGACTGAAGAGCAGTCAGCCTGCTGAGGGCAGCTTCTCCACCCAGATATGCCGGGCAACGGCATGTTCCAGCGCCAGTTCGACTTCGTCGGCCAGGATGACGGTCATTGGTCGTTGCTGGAGTACCCGGAGCGGGCGATTTTCGGCCAGGCCGTAGGCGGTTAGCTGTTCGCGCTGGAGCGGGTCAATCTCGTCGCCCAGTGCGGCGAGGCGGACGTCGGTGCCGGGTGGGATGAAGGCCAGCGGCAGGCGGGCTTCGTGTTTGGTGCTCATGACCAGAGCGCCCGCAGTACAAGGTTGAACAGGCCGCCGATAAAGAAGGCGAAGGGTACGATGACGGCAACCATGCCGAGCGCGACCTTGCTGCCTTGTTCCTTGACCATCATCATGAGGCTGGCGAAGCAGGGGATGAACAGGGTGATGGTGATCATGCCGACGACGGCCTGGATCGGGTCGAGGCTGTGCGCCATGGCGAACAGGCCGGTTGCACCGAAATCGCGACGCAGGAAACCCATGACGAAGGCGGCCGAGGCTTCCTTGGGCAAGCCGAGCCAGCCGGAAACCAGCGGTTCGCCGGCGTCGATGATGGCGGGCAGGGCGCCTGATTTGTCGAGCGCGAACATGATGAAGGTGCCGAGCAGGAAGAGCGGGATGACCTCGATCAGATACCACTTGAGTCGGCCACCGGTCTTCTTGAGCACATTGGCGATGATCGGCAGGCGCATCGGCGGTAGTTCGGTGACCAGCGGGATGCGCCGGCCGGGAATCAGCTTGGCGGCGAGAAAACCGGCGAGCAGCAGTATGCCGACCATGGCCAGCGCCCAGATGAGGACGGCCGTGAAGGAGACGCCGCCGAGCATGCCGAGCACGACGCCCAGTTGCGCCGAGCAGGGAATGGCCAGGGCGAGCAGGAAGATGGTGATCAGGCGTTCGCGCCGGCTGTGCAGGATGCGTGTGGTCAGTGTCGCCATCGTCACGCAGCCCAGACCAAGCACCATCGGCAGCACGGCGCGGCCGTTGAGGCCGATCAGGGCGAACAGGCGGTTGGCGATGACGGTCAGGCGCGGCAGGTAGCCGGAATCCTCAAGGACGCCGAAGGCGAAAAAGAAGGTGGTGACGATGGGCAGGATGAGCGCCAGCGCATAGGTCATGCCCATGGTCCACAGGCCATACTGGCCGACCAGCAATTCCTGCAGCCAGCCGGTCCCGAGCGCTGCGCTGACCAGGTTGGTAAAGGCCGGATTGAGGATGCCCTCGAACAGATCCTTTTCCATCAGACCAACCAGGACGCTGGCGCCAAAGACGCCGACGAATTGATAAACGGCGTAGAGCACGCCAAGGAGAATTGGCACCCCCCAGAGCGGATGCACGACGTATTGCCCGAGACGTTGCGAGAGTAGCGGGCTGCTCCTGACGGCGCGCTGGATGACGCTGCTGGCCAGTGCGTCGGCGGCTTCGGTACGTTCGCGGGCGAGCAGGGCCGGGAGGTCGCCTTCGGCTCGCTCGGCGGCGGCCTGGCGCAGGGTTTCAAGTTCGGCGAGCTGCTGGCCAGCGTGTTCGGTCAGCCAGTCGGCGACGACCGAGTCGCCACCGAGATAAAGAATGGCCAGGCCACGGGCGGCGAGCTGCGGGTGCGGGGCGAGGCGGGTGATCGCCTCGGCCATGCGCGCGATGTCGGCTTCAATGTCCTGATCGTATCGGAGCAGCGCCTCAGCACGCGTCGCATGGCCGAGGCCATGGGTCAGTTCGCCGATCCCCTCGCCACCCGTGGCGACGGTGGCCAGTACGGGAATGCCGAGCTCTTCGGAAAGCGCCGGGATATCGACCATGACACCACGCGCAGCTGCCTCGTCGTGCATGTTGAGCGCCAGCACCATGGGCACCCCGAGTTCGGCTAGCAGGGCGGTCAGGGTCAGCGTCCGGCGCAGGTTCTTGGCATCGCCGACCTGCACCAGGCAACGCGACGACTCGTTGAGCAGAGCGCGCATGGTCGCCCGTTCATCATCGCTGCGCGACGGCAGGGCGAGTACGCCGGGGGTGTCGAGCAGCATCGCCTCGCGGTCGAAGCGGGCGCTGGCGCGTGTGACTTCGACGGTGGTGCCGGGGTAGTTGGAGACATTGACGTAAGCC
>CAIYYE010000548.1 GCA_903930395.1 uncultured beta proteobacterium | reverse complement strand
TTCATGATTCTCGGCACTGGCCACGTCGACGATGCGATCACCGACGATTTCCACACCCTCCATGCCCTCGACCGACAGCGCATACCGTTTCGGCTCTTCGGTCGTATTCATGATCTTGAGGTTGTACACGTTTTCGATGCGGCCGTCGTCGGCTTCCCGGGCCAGTAGAGAGCGGTCGCGAATGACGTCCACCTTGAGCGGCACGCGCACGGCCAGCGACCAGATGGCGGCAACGGTGATGGCGGTAAGAATCGCCGTGTACAGGATGATACGCGGGCGAATCAGGTGGGCCAGCACTTCCTTGGGCGAAAAGTGTTTCTCCAGAGCATTCTCGGTGGTGTAGCGGATCAGGCCGCGGGGCAAACCCAACTTGTCCATGACCGGATCACAAGCGTCGATGCAGGCTCCGCAGCCGATACATTCGTATTGCTGGCCGTTGCGGATATCGATACCAGTCGGACAAACCACGACACAAAGTCCACAATCGACACAATCGCCGAGCCCGGCCGCCTTGGCATCCACGCTCTTCTTGCGCGCACTGCGCGGCTCACCCCGTTCAGGATCGTAGGTGATGATCAGGGTATCTGGGTCGAACATGACCCCCTGGAAACGTGCATAGGGGCACATGTACTTGCAGACCTGCTCACGCAGGAAGCCGGCCTGCATATAGCAGAAGCCGCCGTAGAAGAAAGTCCAGAATAACTCCCAGCCGGAAAAATCGAAAGGAAGTGCGGCCAGCAGTTCGCTCACAGGCGTGAAGTAAGCGACCAGCGTGAAGCCCGTCCACAGCGAGATCAGCAACCAGATGGCATGCTTCAATGCCTTCAGACGGAATTTCCTTGCCGTCATCGGCCCGTTGTCGAGTTTCATGCGTGCCGAACGATCACCTTCGATCCGGTTTTCGACCCACATGAATATTTCGGTATAGACCGTCTGGGGGCAGGCATAGCCACAGAACAGGCGGCCCGCAACCGCGGTGAACAGGAACAGGGCGTAGGCTGAAATAATCAGCAGGAGGGCCAGGTAGAAGACGTCCTGCGGCCACAGAACGAGGCCGAATAAATAGAATTTTCGCTCAACCAGATGGAGCAAGACAGCCTGACGCCCATTCCACTCCAGCCACGGCGCACAATAGAACAGTATCTGTGTGACCCAGACCAATATCCAGCGCCAGTTATTCCACCAGCCCTTGACGTCGCGGATGTAGATCTTTTTGTGCTTTTCGTAAAAGGACACCTCGGCCGGCGCTGCGGCGGAGTTGGCGGGGGGGCGATTATCGGGGAAATCCGTCATGGTCTTATCCGTATCAAAATTGCGCTGCACGTCCATTGTCCGGCGTTTTGATCAACGCAATTTGGATACAAATCGAGATTTGATTCACAAAAGAAAAACGGGGCGGCCAGGCCGCCCCGTTTCAGCCAGTTATTTGGCGCCTTGGCCCAGGCTAATCACGTATGCAGCCAGCAGATGTACCTTTGCGTCGCCCAGGAAGTCCTTCCAGGCGGGCATCTGGTTCTGACGGCCCTTGGTGATCGTTTCGGTGATGGTTGCTTCGGACGAACCGTACAACCAGACCTTGTCGGTCAGGTTGGGAGCACCGACAGCAGCCATACCCGTGGCTTCCATGCCGTGACAACCGACACAACCAGCCGAGGTAAAGGCTTCCTTGCCCTTGGCTGCACGAACGGAGTCGTTCGGCAAACCAGACAGCGAGCGGACGAAGTTGGCCAGATCCTTGATCGAATCGGCACCCAACTGCTCGTGCGGCGGCATGACGCCCATCCGACCGTTGGCAATGGTTTCCTTGATCTGATCCGGTTCGCCGCCAAACTGCCAGTCGGTATCGGTCAGGTTCGGGAAGCCCTTGGCGCCACGCGCATCAGCACCGTGACACTGCATGCAGTAGGTCAGGTACAGGCGCTTGCCCATTTCCATGGCCTGCTTGTCGCCAGCAACAGCCTTGAGATCCATGGCCATGTACTTGTCGAACAGCGGCTTGACGGTGGCATCCATCTTTTCAACTTCAGCCTTGTGCTGACCACCGGACGTCCAGCCCAGCATGCCCTTGTTGTTACCCAGACCCGGATACAGGGCCAGATAAACAAAACCAAAGATGATGGTGATGATGAACATCCAGCTCCACCAACGGGGCATCGGATTGTTGTATTCCTCAAGGGTTTCATCCCAGACATGACCCATGGTCTTGCCCGGCGTGAAGGTTGCCTTGCTCTGCATGAAGAGAAGGACTGCGCAGGCAAGAATACTGCCCACCACAATCACAATCACGTACATGTTCCAGAATTCGCTAACGAAATCGCTCATTTGCTTTCCTTTTTTCAGCGAGGGCGCGAAGTATCGGACATCGCGCCCAGATCATCGTGCTCTGCGAACGGCAAGTTGGCAGCTTCTTCGAACCCCTTCTTGCTGCTCTTGCTGTAAGCCCACCCCACGATTGCCAGGAAGCAGAGCAACCCGACAACCGTAACGATGGAACGCAGATCGTTGATGTCCATGGCTATTACTTGACGTTCTTCAAAGCCGTACCCATGCCTTGCAGGTACGCAATCAGAACATCCAGTTCGGTTTTGTCGCCGATGGCTGCCTTGGCACCCTTGATTTCCTCATCCGTATAGGTGGGGATACCACGGGCGTTCGCATAACCGCGCATGACCTGCATCTTCTTCTCGATGTCGGCACCGACGGAATCCTTAGCCTTGGTATTTGCCAGGAAGGCAAATGCGGGCATGTTGGACTCGGGAACCACGTCGCGAGGATTCATCAGGTGAGCGCGCTGCCATTCGTCGGAGTAACGGCCACCGACGCGATGAAGATCCGGACCGGTACGCTTGGAGCCCCACTGGAACGGATGGTCATAGACGAACTCGCCAGCCACGGAGTAATGGCCGTAACGCTCGGTTTCTGCGCGGAAGGGACGAATCATCTGCGAGTGGCACAGGAAACAGCCTTCGCGGATATAGACGTCACGACCGGCCAGACGAACCGCCTCGTAAGGCTTGACGCCTTCGATCGGGGTCGTGGTCGATTTCTGGAAGAACAAAGGAAC
>CAIYYE010000547.1 GCA_903930395.1 uncultured beta proteobacterium | reverse complement strand
TTGACGATGGGCGGCAGCGACATCAGGATGGACTCGGTGCGGCCGCCGGATTGCAGGCCGAACAGGGTACCGCGGTCCCAGACCAGATTGAATTCGACATAGCGACCGCGCCGGTAAGCCTGGAAATCGCGTTCGCGTTCGCCGTAGGGGACATCGCGGCGCTTGGCGAGGACCGGCAGGTAAGCCTTCGTGAAGGCGTTGCCGACGGCCTGGGTGAGGTCGAAACAGCGTTCAAAACTGCCTTCATTGAGGTCGTCGAAGAAGACCCCGCCGACGCCGCGCGGTTCGCTGCGGTGCTTGAGGAAGAAATAGTCGTCGCACCAGTTCTTGTATTTCGGATAGACCGCTTGGCCGAACGGGGTCAGCGCATCCTTGCAGGTCTGGTGGAAATGGACCACATCCTCGCGCTGGCCGTAGTAGGGCGTCATGTCCATGCCGCCGCCGAACCACCAGACATCCTCTTCGCCTGCCTTGCGGGCGACGAAGCAGCGGACGTTCATGTGGGCCGTCGGGCAATGCGGATTGCGGGGGTGGAGGACGAGCGAGACGCCCATCGCTTCCCAGGCGCGGCCGGCCAGTTGCGGACGAACGGCGGTGGCCGAGGCGGGCAGGGACTGGCCCGTGACATGCGAGAAATTGACGCCGCCGCGCTCGAAGAAGGCGCCTTCTTCGATCAGCCTCGATATGCCGCCACCACCTTCCGGGCGCTCCCAGGAGTCGGTGCGAAAGGGCTGGCCGTCGAACGCCTCGAGTTCGGCCACGATGCGGGCTTGCAGGCCGGTGAAATAGGTTTTCAGCTGGGCGGTATCTATGCTCATGAGGGTGTTTTCAGGACTCGGTGGTGGGGGAAATGGCGTAGCGGTTTCGACCTTCCGCCTTGGCGCGGTACATCGCGTTGTCGGCCTGGTTGACCAGTTTTTTGACTGTCATGCTCCCGCCCTGTTCGCCGGTGCACGAGGCAATGCCGATGGAAACGCCGACGTGAATCTGCAGACCCGAGATCGAAATGGCTGCGGCAAGGGCGGAGATGCATTTATGGGCAACGCGTTCGGCGGCTTCCTGCGGTTTTTCAGTATCGTTGAGCAGAATCAGGAATTCGTCGCCGCCGAGTCGGGCAACGGTATCGACATCACGCACGGTGGCCAGGAGGCGGGCGGCTACTTCAGCCAGGACCAGATCGCCTATTTCGTGGCCATGCGTGTCGTTGACCGGCTTGAAGCCGTCAAGGTCGAGAAAGAGCAAGGCCAGACCCAGGCGGTTCCGTTGTATCCGGTGCAGTTCGAGTTCCAGTCGCTGTTCGATCATCCGGCGATTGGGCAGGCCGGTCAGCAGGTCCTGATGGGCCATCTCGGCCAGACGCTGTTCCTGGGCCTGCAGGCGGCCCTGCAGGCGATTGAAACTGTGCGCGACGTCGGCCACTTCGTCGGCGGTATGGGTCGCCACCGGTTGCATCGGACGCGTGCCGTCGGCCATGCCGTGGAGTTCGCGGGCGAGTTGGGCAATCGGCTGGAGCAGGTGGTTGAGCACACCGAGCAGAACGATGATGCTCGGCAAGGCGAGCAGGAAGGTAATCAGCAGCGTGTTGCGCAGCGAGTTAGTGACTGGCTCAAAGGCTTCGTCGGTTGGTTGGCGCGCCACGAGCAGCCAGTTGGCGCGCGGTACTTCGGCTGTGGCGACAAGTTCGTCCTGGCGCACCGCATTGCGGATGATGCGGATGCCACGCTGGCCGCTGGCGGCGGCATCGATGATCGGGTCATCGCCGGTGGTGGGGATGGGGGTCACCGCCCTCCTGGCTTCCGAGGCGATGACGAAAAGGCGGTGTTGCGGCGAGATAAGTTGGTAACTGCCGTGCTTGCCGGGGCTGGTACCGTTGATCAGGTCGAGAAATCCGGGGGCGGCGAGCGGGGTGACGCCAGCCAGAATGCCGAGCAGCTTCTTGTCGTTGTCGAATACCGGAATGGCGATGACCAGGGCGGGTTCCCCGGTCGCCCGGGCGATCAGCGGCTTGCTGATGAATGGGCGGCCGGTGCTCATTACACCGATATACCAGTCCCGGTCGACAAATGACTTCGGCCGGGTTATCAGCCGCGGGGCATCGCCGATCGTTGGCCCGCCGTCGGGTGGTACGACCATCAGTCCGATGGAAAACAGGGTATGGATGGCCTTGCGGTCTTCCAGCCATTGCTGCATCGCCGGCGGATCGTTGAAGAGCGCGGGCGGCATGTTCAGGGCGACCCGTTTCAGGCTTTCCAGGCGCAGCGTCAGCTTGGCGTCGATATCCCGTGCGATGTAGCTGACGCTGGTCATCTGCTGCTGCGAGAGCACCTCCTGCATGTCGTCATGCAGGATGCGCGTCGCAAAGAAGGTGATCAGGCTGATGCCGGCCAGAAACAGCAGAACCGAGACGACGGCAATCCGTGTTTTCAGACTGCTGCCGAAGAACGCCATCATGGCCTCGGTGTCCTAGCGGGAAATCGCCCGGTGACCGATGTCCTTGCGGAACTGCATGCCGTCCCAGCTGATCTGCACGGCCGCCTCGTAAGCAGCTTTCTGGGCCAGCTTGACGTTCTCGCCGAGCGCCGTGACGCAGAGAACGCGACCGCCGGCCGTGACCACCTTGCCATCCTGCTCGGCCGTGCCGGCATGGAAGACGTGGGCGTCGTCGCCGAAACTATTGCCGGCCGGCAGACCCTGGATGACATCGCCCTTCTTTGGGGTGTCCGGGTAGTTGGCGGCAGCCAGGACGACGCCGAGGGCAATGCGTCTATCCCATTCGGCTTCGACCTGATCCAGCGTGCCATCAATGCCGTGTTCGAGCAGATCAACGAAATCGGACTTTAGGCGCATCAGGATGGGCTGGGTTTCCGGGTCGCCCATGCGGCAGTTGAATTCCAGGGTCTTGACCGAACCGTCCTTGGCGATCATCAGGCCGGCGTAGAGGAAGCCAGTGAAGGGAATGCCGTCGGCCGCCATGCCGCGCACAGTCGGCAGGATGATTTCGCGCATGGCCTTGGCATGAACTTCCGGTGTC
>CAIYYE010000546.1 GCA_903930395.1 uncultured beta proteobacterium | reverse complement strand
GCGTCATCGACCGTGCCGGGATCAATCCGACGCACGAAATCGAGGACGCCGACATCGTCCTGGTAGCGACGCCCGTGGCGCAAATGGCGGATATTTTCGAACGCATCGCGCCGTATCTTGGCCCCAACACCATCGTTACCGACGGTGGTTCGACCAAGGGTGATGTTGTCGCTGCAGCTCGCGCCTCCCTGGGCGACCGCATCGCCCAGTTTGTCCCGGCCCACCCGATAGCCGGCGCCGAGAACAGCGGCCCGGCAGCAGCGCGCTGGGATCTTTACCAGGGCAAGAAGGTTGTCGTTACGCCCCTGGCCGAAAACAGCGACGAGGCGCTCGACCACATCAAGCGCGCCTGGTCGTTGTGCGGCGCCGACATCTACGAACTGACGCCGGAAATGCACGACCGCGTCTTCGCTGCCGTCAGCCACCTGCCGCATCTGCTCTCTTTCGCTCTGGTGCACGATCTCGCCGTGCGCGAAGACGCCGACCTGTTCTTCACCTTTGCCGCCTCCGGCTTCCGCGACTTCACACGCATCGCCGCCAGCCACCCGGAAATGTGGCGCGACATCTGCCTCGCCAACCGCGAAGCCCTGCTCGGCGAACTGGACGGCTATCGGGCGCAACTCGACGAATTGCGGACCGCACTGGCCCGCAACGATGGCGAACGCCTCGAGGAAATCTTCGGCATCGCCCGCCGCGCTCGCCGCGACTGGGCCGGAGAGGGCTGATGTCCCACCTGCTGCGTGCGCTGCTGCTCGGCGTCGCGCTGGTGTTGCCGACCTTTTCTTCTGCCGAGCCGCCGGCCATTCTGCTGGCCAATATCTACCGCGATCAGGTCGACGTTTCGCGTTACCTCGTCAGCGAAAAGCTGGACGGGGTCAGGGCGCTCTGGGATGGTGAATCGCTGCGCTTTCGCAGCGGCAAGACTATCAATGCGCCCGACTGGTTTGTCGCCGGCCTGCCCAAGCAGCCGCTCGATGGCGAACTATGGATTGCCCGCGGCCAGTTCGAGCGCGTTTCCGGCACTGTCCGGCGCGAGATTCCCGACGATGCCGCCTGGCGCGACGTGCGCTACATGATTTTCGAATTACCCGGCGCGCCGGGCTCGTTCAGTGAGCGGGCCGAGCAGATACGGCGCCTGGTCCGCCAGGCCAAGGTGCCGTGGTTGCGGGAAGTAGAGCAGTTTCATGGGGTGGACCGCAGCACCCTGAAAAAGCGCTTCGATGAAGTCGTCAGGGGCGGGGGCGAGGGGCTCATGCTGCATCTTGCCGATGCACCCTATGAAACCGGCCGCAGTGACGTGTTGCTCAAGATGAAACCCTGGCAGGACGCCGAAGCCGTGGTGATCGGTCATCGGCCCGGAAAAGGGCGTTTTGCCGGCATGCTGGGGGCCTTGAAAGTGCGTATGGCGGATGGAAGGGAGTTTCTCCTGGGCACCGGATTTTCGGATGCACAGCGACGAGATCCGCCGACGGTGGGCGTGACCGTCACCTATCGCTACCGTGATTTGACGGTCAATGGCCTGCCGCGATTTGCCAGTTTTCTGCGGGTGCGAGAGGAGTAGGGCGCCCGGCGTCTCAGATTTCTTTACCTTTGTCGTAATGCCTTGCCGAGTGCTGGCTGTTAAAATTCCGCCTTTCTATCAACGGTGACGACGATGATTTTAGTGACTGGTGGAGCTGGGTTCATAGGCAGTAATTTTGTGCTTGACTGGCTGGCACACGCCGATGAGCAAGTCATCAACCTCGACGCGCTGACCTACGCCGGCAACCTCGAAAACCTCGCCTCGCTCGATGGCGACACCCGGCACCACTTCATCAAGGGCGACATTGGCGACTTCGATCTCGTCGCCCAGTTGCTCGCCGAGCACCAGCCCCGCGCCGTCATCAACTTTGCCGCCGAATCCCACGTCGACCGCAGCATTCATGGCCCGGAAGACTTCATCCAGACCAACATCGTCGGCACCTTTCGCCTGCTTGAAGCCGTCCGCGCTTACTGGGGAAAACTGGAAGCTGCCGACAAAGCTGATTTCCGCTTCCTGCATGTCTCGACCGACGAAGTCTACGGTTCGTTGGCCAAGGACGACCCCGCTTTCAGCGAAACCAACCGCTACGAACCCAACAGCCCGTATTCCGCCAGCAAGGCCGCCAGCGACCACCTCGTGCGCGCCTACCACCACACCTACGGCCTGCCGGTGCTGACCACCAACTGCTCCAACAACTACGGCCCCTTCCACTTCCCGGAAAAGCTCATCCCGCTCGTCATCCACAACGCGCTCGCCGGCAAGCCGCTGCCCATCTACGGCGACGGCCAGCAGATACGCGACTGGCTCTACGTCAAGGACCACTGCAGCGCCATCCGCCGTGTGCTTGAAGCCGGCAAGCTGGGCGAGACCTACAACGTCGGCGGCTGGAACGAAATGCCCAACATCGCCATCGTGCAGACCCTGTGCGCGTTGCTCGATGCCCGCCGTCCGCGCGC
>CAIYYE010000545.1 GCA_903930395.1 uncultured beta proteobacterium | reverse complement strand
CGGTTTTGACAATACCTTCCGAGGCATTGAGCACGTCGGCCATTTTGTCCGAATCGTACTCATTCATCTGGCACCCAAAAGTGCGGATGAACAGTTTTTTTGGCATGGATAAATTACTTTGCAATTCAGGGTCGCCAGTTGGGCAACGGGGCAATTAAAGAAAAAAGTAGATTATAACCGAGCATAAATTCGTTGACCGGGGAAAGCCAGGCAAACTACAATCCGCGGCCTTGAAAGCGTGGTGATGTAGCTCAGTCGGTTAGAGCGATGGATTCATAACCCATAGGTCGGCAGTTCGATTCTGCCCATCACCACCAGAAATGCCAAGGCCCGCAGCGATGCGGGCCTTATCCGTTGACGACACGGGTTTGCGTCAGGGTTGCCTTGCCCGATGGAAGCGGTCCTAGCTTTTTTCGGGGTGCGCTTTTTCGCCATCGTGCTCACCCAGTTCGATGTGCTCATCGAATTCGGTGAACTCCACGAGCGGGAAGCGGCGCTCCGGAGCAATTCTGCGTTCGCCACCTTGGGGTGGGCCGGCATCTTTGAGGCGCCTTTCCTTGCGTGAGCGTTTGACGATTGTTTTTGTCTTGTGCATTGATGTGGTGGCTTTGGTTGCTTGCCTGTCGAGCTTACTAAAGCAGTCTTAAGGTATTCTGAAGCCGCCAGGCCTGTGTGGCTGATGTCCGTCAATGTGCTGATTTATTGTTTTGCTCATTGCGACATTTCTTCCTGTCGGTAGCATTTTTAGGACCCGTTGATTCGTCAGCGGGTTTTTTTGTTTACGCATGCCAGGCCGATTTGCTACCCCGGCTTAGTCTCCCGGGTGTCGCTTGGGTCGAATATTGCTAGAGATACTTCGCAGTGCTGTTTTTCAGGAAAGCGAGGTGCGTCATGCGTGTTTCTCCCAAACGTTCGTTCGCGGCGGGCGCAGGCTGTTGCAGCTGCGTTGGCTGGTGGAGGTAAAAATGGCAACCGGATTAACTGAAGAGACCATGTTCTGGATGCGCCTGGCTGCATTCGCCGGGGTGTCGGAGTATGTGCTGTCGACGGGCGCTTCGCTGCAGGATGCCGAGGAGCTGTTGTTCGGCTATTGCCTGCCCGGAGATTTGCCTTCGCGCTACGCCAGTCTGGGCGGCGGAGCGGCCAATCCGCGCATTCTGGTCTAGAGGATCGACAGGGCAAGGCATGCACCCGCTTGGTGCGGCGTGCATGCTTGCGGGTCAGGCGGGCGCCGACGTCCGTATCAGGTGATCAAATGCGCTCAGCGAAGCGGTGGCACCGGCGCCCATGGCGATGATGATCTGCTTGTAGGGCACTGTCGTGCAGTCACCGGCGGCGAATACGCCAGGTACGCTGGTCTGGCCCTTGGCGTCGATTTCGATTTCGCCGCGACCGGATAAGGCGAGCGTGCCTTTGAGCCAGTCCGTATTGGGCAGCAGGCCGATCTGCACAAAGATGCCTTCGAGGTCGATGCGCTTCACCTCGTTGGTGTCGCGGTCCTTGTAGACCAGCCCGTTGACCTTCTCGCCATTGCCGGTGACTTCGGTCGATAGCGCTTTGACGATGACCGTGATGTTGGGCAGGCTGAACAGTTTTTTCTGCAACACGGCATCGGCGCGCAACTGGCCGTCGAATTCGAGCAGGGTGACATGGCCGACGATGCCGGCGAGATCGATGGCGGCTTCGACGCCGGAGTTGCCGCCGCCGATGACCGCGACGCGTTTGCCCTTGAACAGCGGGCCGTCGCAGTGCGGGCAGTAGGCGACGCCCTTGCCGCGATATTCCTGTTCGCCGGGTACGTTCATTTCGCGCCATCGGGCACCGGTGGCGAGGATGACGGATTTGCTTTTGATCGAGGCCCCGTTTTCGAGCTTGATTTCAATGAGGTCGCCGGGGATCAGTTGCGTTGCGCGTTGCAGGTTCATGACGTCGACGTCGTAGTCCTTGACGTGTTCTTCAAGGCCCATGACGAGTTTTGGGCCATCCGTGGCCTTGACCGAAATGAAGTTCTCGATGGCCAGCGTATCCATGACCTGGCCGCCGAAACGCTCGGCCAGCAGGCCGGTGCGGATGCCTTTGCGGGCCGCATAGATGGCGGCCGAGGCGCCGGCCGGGCCACCGCCTACGACGAGCACATCGTAGGGTGCCTTGGCGCTGATCTTTTCGGCATCGCGGGCCGCGGCACCCGTATCGAGTTTGGCGATGATTTCCTCGATGCTCATGCGGCCGGCACCGAACTCGACGTCGCCCTGGAAAACGGTCGGCACGGCCATGATCTTGCGCCGCTCGACTTCGCCCTGGAACATGCCGCCGTCGATCATCGTGCTGCTGATGCCGGGATTGAGTACAGCCATCAGATTAAGCGCCTGCACGACGTCCGGGCAGTTGTGGCAGGACAGCGAGATGAAGGTCTCGAAATGGAAAGTGCCGGGCAGCGCCTTGATCTGCTCGATCACCTCGGCATCGACCTTGGGCGGATGACCTCCGGTTTGCAACAGGGCAAGGACGAGCGAGGTGAATTCATGCCCCATCGGGATGCCGGCAAAGGTGATGCGCGGCGTTTCGCCGGGCCGGCCG
>CAIYYE010000544.1 GCA_903930395.1 uncultured beta proteobacterium | reverse complement strand
TCCGGCGCTCGCGGCTCCGCTGCCCAGATTCGTCAGCTCGCCGGTATGCGCGGCCTGATGGCGAAGCCGGATGGCTCGATTATCGAAACCCCGATTACGACCAACTTCCGCGAAGGTCTGAACGTTCTCCAATACTTCATCTCGACGCACGGCGCCCGTAAGGGTCTGGCCGACACGGCGCTGAAGACTGCGAACTCCGGTTACCTGACGCGCCGTCTGGTCGACGTGACGCAGGATCTGGTCATTACCGAAGACGACTGCGGTACCCGCAACGGTTTCGTCGTCAAGGCCCTGGTCGAAGGCGGCGAAGTTATCGAAGCCCTGCGCGAACGGATTCTCGGACGCGTCGTGGTCGATGATCTGGTCGATCCGGAAACCCAGGAGTCGGTGATTTTCGCCGGCACCATGCTTGACGAAGACCTGGTCGATCTGATCGACAAGCTCGGCATCGACGAAGTCAAGGTCCGCACTCCGCTTACCTGCGACACGCGTTACGGCCTGTGCGCCCAGTGTTACGGTCGTGACCTCGGTCGCGGCACCATGGTTAACGCTGGCGAAGCGGTCGGCGTCATCGCCGCCCAGTCGATTGGCGAACCGGGTACCCAGCTCACCATGCGGACCTTCCACGTCGGTGGTGCGGCTTCCCGTGCGGCCGTTGCTGACAAGGTCGAAGGCAAGTCGGCCGGTACCGTGCGCTACAGCGGCAACATGCGCTATGTGACCAGTGCCAAGGGTGAAAAGGTCGTTATTTCGCGTTCCGGTGAAGTCCTCATCGTTGACGATCACGGTCGCGAGCGCGAGCGTCACAAGGTGCCCTACGGCGCCATGCTGTCGGTCGATGAAGGCAAGATTGTCAAGGCCGGCACCAAGCTCGCCACCTGGGACCCGCATACCCGTCCGATCATTACCGAATACGCCGGTACTGCCCGCTTCGAGAACGTCGAAGAAGGTGTCACCGTGGCCAAGCAGGTCGATGATGTGACCGGTCTGTCCACGCTCGTCGTGATTGACAACAAGCGCGGTGGCAAGGCCGCCGTCAAGGGCCTGCGCCCGGTCGTCAAGCTGCTCGACGAAAGCGGTCAGGAAGTCCGCGTCACCGGTAGCGATCACACCGTTTCCATCGCCTTCCAGGTCGGCTCGATCATTTCCGTGCTTGATGGCCAGCAGGTTGGCGTCGGCGACGTACTCGCCCGCATGCCGCAAGAATCCGCCAAGACCCGCGACATTACCGGCGGTCTGCCGCGCGTGGCCGAGCTGTTCGAAGCCCGCACCCCGAAGGATGCTTCGGTGCTGGCCGAGTACACCGGTACCATCGGTTTCGGCAAGGACACGAAGGGCAAGCAGCGTCTGATCATTACCGATCTCGACGGCACCGCCCACGAGTATCTGATTCCCAAGGACAAGCATGTTCTGGTGCATGACGGCCAGGTCGTCAACAAGGGTGAAAAGATCGTCGAAGGCGAACCGGATCCGCATGACATCCTGCGTCTGCAGGGCGTCGAGGCGCTGGCCCGCTACATCACCGATGAAGTGCAGGACGTTTATCGTCTGCAGGGCGTCAAGATCAACGACAAGCACATTGAAGTGATCGTCCGTCAGATGCTGCGTCGTGTCGCCATCACCGAACCGGGTGATACCAAGTTCATCAAGTCGGAGCAGGTCGAACGCGCCGAGTTGCTGGCAGAAAATGACCGGATGATTGCCGATGGCAAGATCACGGCCAATTTCGATCACATGCTGCTCGGTATTACCAAGGCTTCGCTGTCCACCGATTCGTTCATCTCGGCGGCTTCCTTCCAGGAAACGACGCGGGTTCTCACGGAGGCTGCCATCATGGGCAAGCGCGACGAACTGCGTGGTCTCAAGGAAAACGTCATCGTCGGCCGTCTCATCCCGGCCGGTACGGGTCTCGCTTACCACCGCAGCCGCAAGGCTCAGTTGGCCAGCGAAGAGTCGGCAGCAGCACTGCCGGTCGACGAGTCTGTTGCAGAAAACGCAACGCAGGCCAGCGATCTGGGTCTGTAAGTCTGTAGGCAAGCCCCTTGTCTCGTTGACAAGGGGCTTGATCGGCCATAGAATTTATGGTCTTTGTCGGCGGAGGCTAATCATTGTCTCTGCTTTGGATAACAAAATA
>CAIYYE010000543.1 GCA_903930395.1 uncultured beta proteobacterium | reverse complement strand
CTCACGGCGGGGACAAGCGAAATCGACGCAAGCATTGAAACCCGCTGGAAGCGCGTCCTGGAGTCAATCGGAACGACGCCTTCCGAATGGATGAACCAGCCTTGAACCAACTTCCCGACCATGTCGGGCGCTGGCAGCGTTTTCTCGAAGGCTGCCAGCTGGCAGCGTCATCGGCGCAGCCGCTCTGGCCGGCCGGCCACCTGACCCGCATCAATGGGCTGGTCATGGAAGCATCGGGCCTGAAGCTGCCGCTCGGCAGCTCCTGCCATGTTTTCCCGGCCAGTGGCGCGCCCATCGAAGCCGAGGTCGTTGGCTTCGCCGGAGAGAAGCTTTACCTGATGCCCTCCGACGATGTTTACGGCCTGGCCCCGGGCGCCCGCGTCATCGCCTGCGACATCCCCAACCCCGCACCACGGGTTGATTTTCCGCTCAAGCACAAACGACGGGCCATCGATCGCGCCAAGCAAGGGCCGGTCGGCGACGAGCTCCTCGGCCGGGTCCTTGATGGCGTCGGCCGCCCGCTCGACAACAAGGGCCCGCTCCGCTCGACCCGGATGCGCTCCCTGCAAAGCCGCCCGATCAACCCGATGACCCGGGCCGCCATCGAGCATCCGCTCGACGTCGGCATACGCTCCATCAACGCCTTGCTGACCGTCGGCCGAGGCCAGCGGATGGGGCTTTTTGCCGGCTCCGGCGTCGGCAAATCGGTGCTTCTCGGCATGATGGCCCGCTATACCGAAGCGGAAGTCATTGTCGTCGGACTGATCGGCGAGCGCGGCCGCGAGGTCAAGGAATTCATCGAACAGATTCTCGGCGAGGAAGGCATGCGCCGCGCCGTCGTCGTTGCCGCCCCGGCCGATACCGGCCCGCTCATGCGACTGCAGGGTGCCGCCTACGCGACGACCATAGCCGAGCATTTCCGCGATCAGGGCAAGCAGGTTCTCCTGATCATGGACTCGCTGACCCGTTACGCCATGGCGCAGCGCGAAATTGCCCTGGCCATCGGCGAGCCCCCGGCGACGCGTGGCTATCCGCCGTCGGTCTTCGCCCGCCTGCCGCAACTGGTCGAACGCGCCGGCAACGGCCCGGAAGGCGGCGGTTCGATGACCGCCTTCTATACCGTGCTGGCCGAAGGCGATGACCAGCAGGACCCGATTGCCGATGCGGCCCGTGCCATTCTCGACGGCCACATCGTCTTGTCCCGAACCCTGGCCGACGCCGGCCACTACCCGGCCATCGATATCGAGCAATCGATCAGCCGCGCCATGGTCAACCTGATCGAACCGGCCCATCTTGATGAAATTCGCCGCTTCAAGGTACTTTTTGCCCGTTACCAGCGGTCTCGCGACCTGATTTCAGTCGGCGCCTACGCACCGGGCTCCGATCCGGTCCTCGACCAGGCCATCAGCCTCTATCCGCGCATGGAGGCCTTCCTGCAGCAGCAACTGACCGAGCAGGCCGATTTCGCGAGCAGCGTCGCCGCCCTTGGATCCCTCTTCCCCTAAGCCATGGCGAACAAATTTTCCCTGCAGCCGCTGCTTGACCTGATGCAGACCCGCACCGACGAAGCCACGCGCCAGCTTGGCCTGCTCATTGCCGCGGAACAAAGCGCCCGTAACCGCCTGCAAATGCTCGAAGACTACCGGGCCGACTATGCGACCAAATTGCGCGACGCCTGCACCCAGGGACTGACCCCCATGGCCCTGCGCAACTACCAGGACTTTCTCGCCCGGATCGACGATGCGATCAGCCAGCAAACCCAGGCCGTCAGTCATTCCGAACAGAATACGGCGAGCGGCCAGGAAAACTGGAAAGAACAGAACAAGCGACTGAAAGCCATCGACACGCTTTCGCATCGACACGACCTCCGGGAACGGGTCATCGACAACAAGCAACAGCAAAAAATCCAGGACGAACACACGGTCCGCAAATATGCCGTGCGCGGCGAAGAGGATGTAGACTAAATCAGGCACATGCCTTGCTTACTTTGATGTCAACTTCATGCACATCAAGGTCTGATCATGAGCATTACGACTATTCCCGGTTTGCCCGCCGCCGTTGGCGGAAAAGCAGCCCTGCCCGGCCTTGGCGACCTTCTTCTCGAATCCGGCCTGCCACTTGATTTCGCGGCGCTTCTTGCCGAACAGATTCCGGCCGGCGGGCAAGGCGATCCAGCCTTGCTGAGGGGCGAGGCGCCTGCTTTAGGCAAAGGGCCGGATGCCCGTGACCTGAACGACCTCATCACCCGGACAAGCGCCGCCGCGACCACGGAAAAAGACAAGGCCATCATCCTGCCCATCGACGACAAGCAAGGCGCCAGCACGCAAGCAGTCGAGCCAGGCGTCGAGCCAAGCGCTGCCAGCATACTGGCGGCACTGACGCCCAGCCCCAAGCAGCCTCTCGCCAGCGCCCCCGTCACCGAGACAGACCGCAAGAAGGCGCCGGAAGACAAGGAAAAGAAGGCGCAGCCCGAGACCGAGCCTGTGCCCACCGATCCCGGACTGCTCGCCCAATACATTGCCCCTCTGGT
>CAIYYE010000542.1 GCA_903930395.1 uncultured beta proteobacterium | reverse complement strand
GCCGCGATTGCCAAACATACCAACGCCTTCAAAATCAATGAAGACGTGGTAATTCCGCTGCCGCGCATGGGCGATTATTGCGACAACATCGAACGCATCAATATCGAGTTATCGCTGCGCAATAAACTAAGGCTATGTAATGCGCTGAGCCACTTTCTGGAAGGCGATCTGCCGTTACGCACTTATGAAAACAGTGTCGACGATAGTGATCTTATCGGCGACCGGCGCACTCAGGCGCTGGGGGTGGTGGGACAGGTCCGCGAACGCTGGCAATGGCTGTATGACAACCTTGATATGCCGTTGCCAAAGGCGGAAACGGCGTTCAACGGTCTCGGCATCAATGTCGACGAGCTGACCAATCGCGCCGAGCTGCCGACGCTGTTTCACCGCTTACAGGATCATTCGCTGCGCGTGTCCTGGAAGCTGGAATTGCTGCCGTTGTTAAAGGAAGTTTTCGAAGGCGACAGTTTTCGGCCGGTCATCGAGCGGATTGAAGCCGTGCACAAGGAAGTTTTGCGGGGCCGCGTGTTTGTGGCGCTGCACATGCATGCCGGCGATGGCAATGTACACACCAATCTGCCGGTCAATTCCGACAACTACGAGATGCTGCAGACGGCCAACAAGGCGGTCGAGCGCATCATGCACATCGCCCGCTCGCTCGATGGCGTCATTTCCGGCGAACACGGGATCGGCATCACCAAGCTCGAATTCCTGACCGAAGCCGAACTCGGCCCCTTCCGCGCCTACAAGCAGAAGGTCGATCCGGAAGGCCATTTCAACAAGGGCAAGCTGATGCCCGGCGGCGATCTCGGCAATGCCTACACGCCCTCGTTCAGCCTGCTGGGTACTGAGTCGTTGATCATGGAACAGTCGGAAATCGGCAAGATTTCCGATATGGTCAAGGACTGCCTGCGCTGCGGCAAGTGCAAGCCGGTGTGCTCGACCCACGTGCCACGGGCCAACCTGCTCTACAGCCCGCGCAACAAGATCCTTGCCACCTCGCTGCTGGTTGAAGCTTTCCTCTATGAAGAGCAGACCCGGCGCGGTATTTCGCTCAAGCATTTCGACGAATTCAACGATGTGGCCGACCATTGCACGGTCTGTCATCGCTGCGTCAAACCCTGCCCGGTCGATATCGATTTCGGCGATGTTTCGGTCGCCATGCGCAATTTCCTGCGCAAGCAGGACAAGAAGCGTTTCAGCCCCGGCACGGTGGCGGCGATGACCTATCTGAACCTCAAGGACCCGGCGACCATCAAGCTCATGCGCGGCGTCATGATGGATTTCGGCTTCAAGGCCCAGCGCCTCGCCCACAAGGCGGCCAAGGCGATTGGCCTGATTCAGGACAGCCGCGCCCATCCGCCGGCCACGGTGGGTGCACCGAGCGTCAAGACGCAGGTCATTCACTTCCTCAATCGGCCGATGCCGGGCAATCTGCCCAAGCGTACCTCGCGCGCCCTGCTCGATATCGAGGACGACAAGGTCATCCCGGTCATCCGTAATCCGCGCAAGACAACCGAGGAGTCGGATGCCGTCTTCTACTTCCCGGGTTGCGGTTCCGAGCGGCTGTTCTCGCAGGTTGGTCTGGCCACTCAGGCCATGCTTTACGAAACCGGCGCGACCACCGTGCTGCCGCCGGGCTATCTGTGCTGCGGCTATCCGCAGACCTCGTCGGGCGATGAAGACAAGGGCCAGAAGATCACCACCGACAATCGCGTGCTCTTCCACCGGGTCGCCAATACGCTCAACTATCTCGATATCAAGACAGTGATTGTTTCATGTGGAACATGCATGGATCAGTTGCAGAAGTACCAGTTCGAGAAGATCTTCCCGGGCTGCCGTCTGCTCGACATCCATGAGTACCTCATGGAAAAGGGCGTCAAGCTGGAAGGTGTCAGTGGCACGCGCTACATGTACCACGATCCCTGCCATACGCCGATGAAGGTCTATGCCCCGCTCGCCGTCACGAAGTCGCTGATGGGCCAGGAAGTGCCGCTGACTGATCGTTGCTGCGGTGATGCCGGCTCTTTCGCCTACTCGCGTCCGGATGTCGCCACCCAGGTCAAGTTCCGCAAGCAGCAGGAAATCGAATCGGGTGCCGCCAAATTGCGTGCCGACGGTTTCTCGGGTGACGTCAAGATACTGACCTCCTGCCCGGCCTGCCTGCAGGGACTCTCACGCTACGATGACGATGCGGGTACCAAGGCCGATTACATCGTCGTCGAACTGGCCAAACACCTGCTTGGCGACAACTGGATGGCCGATTATGTCGGCAAGGCCAACACCGGCGGTATCGAACGCGTATTGCTATAACTTTTACCAGTTTTAGTCGCCGACCGTGAATTTGTTCCTTTTTTCACGTCGGCGACTTGTGGTATTTAGTCGACGGTGTATAACTTTTCCTGTCACCGGAGCGATATCGCATGGAAATCGGCACTCAGACCTGCGAATTGTGCAGCAAGCCCGGCGGGACCCTGCTGTGGCGCTCCGACCTCTGTCGCGTCGTCAGGGTCGATGATCCGCACTACCCCGGCTTCTGCCGCGTCATCTGGAACGATCATGTTCGTGAGATGACCGATCTGGAAGCGAGCCACCAGGTGTTGCTGATGCGCCTCGTCCTTGCCGTCGAATCGGTGGTGCGCGAGCTTTTCAATCCGGACAAGATCAATCTGGCGAGCTTTGGCAATATGGTGCCGCATGTCCATTGGCACATCATTCCTCGCTGGCGGGATGACCGGCATTTTCCCGAGCCGGTCTGGGGAAGTGTCCGCCGCGAATCCCCGGTCGTGCGCCCCGCTGTCAGTGATGCGCTGCTGGCCGAGGCCCTCTCTGTTGCGCTGAACAAAATCGATTAGGCTGGGACGAATCATGAATACGACTACCCTTCAATTGCCTGTGATTTCCGACCTGCGCAGCGGGATGGATTATCTTGCCCAGTTGTCCCTGGCCAATCCGGTCGTTGCTGAACGGCAGCTCATGGCTTTCATTGATGCACTGATCATCAACCCGCCTGACGGCGCTGTCCTCCTCGCCTTGCTTGAACAGGCGCGGGTTCCGATGAGCTTCGTCGAAGAGGAAATGGCCCGGCGTTACCACAACAAGGCGATTCCGCTGGGTCACGACGAGGAGTCCTGTTTCCAGCAAGTGGTCACGGCCTGGCGGAAGATGGGCAAGGCCTACGCCCTGTGCGCCCGTCTTGAGGAACCGGCGTCGGCCAGCCCGGAGTTTTTGGCAACCATGGCGCTCATTCTGCATCGCTGCCTCTATTACACCGGGATGGTGATCCTTGAGCACTATCGTGCCCGCCGCGACCTGCCGCCCGGCGTCTGGCTGGACTTGCACGGATTTTACGAAACAGCCGAAGAATGGGGCATTGCCAGTACGCCGGTCGAGGATGTCCTTGAGAACAACCTGCAGGCCACGCACTGTGCGGCCGCCTACCTGACCCTGCTGCTCATCGATATCGCCAGCCCGTATAGCAATAGCGTGCGCAATCTCAACCTGATCCGGCGCTGGGCCGGCATGTGGGCCCCGTTGGTCTCGATTCATCGGCTGGAGGATGATCTTGAGGCACCGGCCTACGTCATCGAGTTGATGAAGGACATGCCCTTGCATCCGACCGCCGTCGCGGAAGATCCCTCCGCCGATACGCGGCGGCTTGATACGACGCGCCTGGGCCTGCAGATCAATCACATGCTGAGCCAGCTTCGTCAGCGCATCACGCCATCGCAGCTCGGTCTTGGCGAGGAAACCAGCGGTCATGTCATCGCGTTGCTCGACCACCTTTCACGGCCCTGGAGCCAGTCCGCCTCGCCACGGCGCTTCCGCCGCTTTGCAACGGGTGGCATTGCCCGCGTGGCGGTGGGGTTCGAAGCAATGCATTTTTGCGTGACGGGCAAGGAATTCGAACAACCGGACTCGGCGGCAGCCTTCACGCGCGGTGAGTTTGACGAGCTATTTACATTCGGCGAGCGAGCCGAGCCTGGGCAGGTTCTGTCCATCAAGCCGCAGATCAGCTTCCCGATTGACGAGTGGGCGGTCATCAACCACTCGGCGAATGGTTTCCGTCTGGCCCGAAGTTGTGCCGGGATGCGGATATCGCATGGCGAACTGATGGTCATCTGTCCGCATGACGGCGAACATTTTCTCCTCGCCCGGACGACCTGGCTGATGCAGGAAGATGATGGCGGGCTGATTGTTGGCGTCGCCACCCTGCCCGGCTTGCCGGCAGGCATTGCCGTCCGCGTTGCTGCGACAAAAGAGGGCAACAACGAACGCTTCGGAAGGGCCTTTCTGCTTCCCGCGGTGCCGGCGATCCGCGAAGAAGGATCGATTGTGCTGCCGCCGGGCATGTATCAGGCGAGTCGGGTG
>CAIYYE010000541.1 GCA_903930395.1 uncultured beta proteobacterium | reverse complement strand
CTTCTTCGAGTTTGGTCAGCGGCGTGATCTCGGCCGCGTTTCCACCGTTGCGGGTATGGCAATAAACCTGGGCGGTATAGGTCTTGGCGACCAGCACCTTCAGATCGGCGGCCGGAATATCGGTGATGAACTTGGACAGGATTTCGTAGGCCAGGTCGGCGTACGACAACTGGCGCCAGGCGTCGAGTTCGGCCCGACCGATCTGCGGGTAGCTTTCCGGCAGGTAGAGGCCGCCATCCGGCGCCAGACCACCGAGCAGGATGTCGCAGAAGGACTGGGGAGCGGTATGACCGCGGGTCGAGAGATAGCGCATGGCGGAAACCTGGAAAGCGAAAAACCGCGATTTTACCGCGTCGACCGTTGGACGCGCACGGCTTGCAGCAAGGCAATGACAAAGAGTGCGATTCCCGAAGCAACCAAAGCCCCGCCCAGGCGCTCGAACCCGGCCAGCAGGGCAATTGCCGCAGAGAGGAACAGCAGGCCGCGCCAGCCGCCGCTCGCCGCCAGCTTCGTCCGCATCAGGCCGCGGGCCGGTGTGGTCGGCCCCGGCCAGCGCCAGACCGGCAACAACTGACTGAGCGCCCCGCTCACCAGCGGCAGTAGGAATCCCGCTCCCCAGGCCAGCAACGCCGGCCTGGCAGGGAACATCCCGGCACCGTGCAGCAAGCCGGCGAACAGTGCCGTCAGCAATCCAAGCACCGCCGCACACAGAGAGGCAGCCACGCCATCGCGAAGCAAAGCCCCGATGCCGAAGCGCCGAAGCCATTGGCCGATCAAGCTGAGGGCGACAAGCAGCAGCAAGGCGGCACCGGGCGCAGCCAGCGGCCAGTAGATTGCCGCGCCGCCGGCAACCAGCAAAACAGAGCCAAGCGCCAACCAGCAGCGACGCCGCAACCAGCCGGCGGCATCCGGATCGGGTTTGCCGAGTGCCGTCGGCAACAGGACCGGCAGCGTGCCCAGGGCAGCCAGGCCAACGAGGCCCAGGGTGTTGAGGTGCAGGTGGAACAGCCGCAAGCCGTGCCAATGTTCGGGCAGCAGCGGTATCAACAGGATGGCCAGCAAGGCCAGCAGTAACCCGCCGAGGGCCGCGGCATACCAGCGCCAGCCGGGATACGGCGAGCCCAATGTGGCGCCGGCCCGCAAGGTGATCCAGCGTAGCAAAATTGCCCCAAAAATGGCGGCGACCGTAGCATTTGCGTAAACCACGCCGTAAGGCAGCCAACCCTGCATGGCAAAGACGGCAACCAGCCCGTTCGCCTGCGCCAGATCCGGCAGGCGACGCATGCGGCGGTCCGGATCGCCGGTACGGGTCAGCACCGGCACGAAATGCATCATTGCCGCGAAAATCAGCGGCACGATGCCGACGGCAAACGCCAGATGCGCCACCGCCAGAGGCGAACCCCAGCCGCTGATCGCCAGCAGGGAACTAGCGATCAGGGAGAACAGGCTGAGGCTCGCCGTCGCTACCAACTCAGGCGACGACGGTGAAGTCGATGACGATGGCGCCCGGCTCGCGCTGCTTGTACTCGATGCT
>CAIYYE010000540.1 GCA_903930395.1 uncultured beta proteobacterium | reverse complement strand
GCCAGCCCGGCCAGATAGGCCGCGCCCAGGGCCGTGGTTTCCGTCACCCGGGGACGCACCACGGGGACGCCGAGCAGGTCGGCCTGAAACTGCATGAGCAGGTCGTTACGGGCCGCGCCACCATCGACGCGCAGTTCCTTCATCGGCTGGCCGGCGTCGCTCTCCATCGCCTGCAGCACCTCGGCGCTCTGGAAGGCGATGGCTTCGAGGGCGGCACGGGCGATGTGGGCACGGTTACTGCCCCGGCTCAGGCCGAACAGTGCGCCCCTGGCAAAGGGGTCCCAGTAGGGCGCCCCGAGGCCGGTATGGGCCGGAACCAGATAGACGCCGCCGTTGTCGGGAACGCTGGCGGCCAGTGCCTCGATCTCGTTGGCGCTGGCAATCAGCCCGAGGCCGTCGCGCAGCCATTGCACGGTGGCGCCACCCATGAAGACGCTGCCTTCGAGGAGGTAAGTGGCTTGCCCCTGGCGCTGCCAGCCAACTGTGGTGAGCAGTCGATGTTGCGATGCCATCGGCTGGTCGCCCGTATTCATCAACAGGAAGCAGCCCGTGCCGTAGGTGTTCTTGGCCATGCCGTGTTCGAGGCAAGCGTTACCAAAGGTCGCGGCCTGCTGGTCGCCGGCCATGCCGCTGAGCGGAATCGCTGCACCCAGCCAGTCGGCATCCAGTGTCGTGATCTCGCCGCTGCTGTCGACGACACGCGGCAGTAGCGATGGCGGAATATCAAGGCATGCCAGCAATTGCTCGTCCCAGCACCGGCGGTGGATGTCGAAGAGCAGGGTGCGCGAGGCATTCGACGGATCGGTGACATGGGCGCGGCCGCCGGACAGTTTCCAGGCCAGCCAGCTATCGATGGTGCCGAAGGCCAGTTCGCCGCGCTCGGCCCGGGCGCGGGCGCCGGGAATGTGGTCGAGCAGCCATTTGAGCTTGGTGCCGGAAAAATAGGCGTCGAGGACGAGGCCGGTGCGCTGGCGGAACAGCTCGGCATGACCGGCTGCCGTCAGTGCGTCGCAGATTCCGGCGGTTCGCCTGTCCTGCCAGACGATGGCGCGATGCAGCGGTTGGCCGCTGGCCCGGTCCCAGAGCACCGTCGTTTCGCGCTGGTTGGTGATGCCGACGGCGGAAATCCGGCTCGCTGCCACCCCGTTCTCGCGCAGCACGGCGCGCGCCACGGCGAGTTGCGCCTGCCAGATTTCTTCGGCGTCATGCTCGACCCAGCCGGTTTGCGGGTAATACTGGGTGATTTCTTGCTGGGCAATGCCATGGATTTGGCCTTGCCGGCCAAACAGGATGGCGCGGGCGCTGGTCGTGCCCTGGTCGAGGGCGAGAATGAACTGGTCGGGACGTGCTTCCATGGCCAACTCCGGCAAGCGCTGTTGAGGCAGTATAGCCGGCTATCTCAAGCGCCAGGCACCCCACCTCGGGTATAATTCCGGCCTCTCCGCCTAACCCGAAATCACACCCCATGGCCGACATTCTTTGCCTCAAGGGCGACGCCGCCTTTTCCGCCTTCCGTCTGCAACGCCTGCAAGCCCGCCTGGTCGCGGCCGTGGCAGATATCGAATCGGTGGCTGCCGATTACTGGCATGTCGTGGCTCAGAAGCGCGCCCTGAGTGCCGACGAGCGCGCCAAGCTGGCGACCCTGCTCGAAGAGCGGGCGGCCAGCGCCGACGTTGGCGAACTTTTCCTCGTCGCGCCGCGCATCGGCACTATTTCTCCGTGGTCGTCGAAGGCCACCGACATCGCCTGGAATTGCGACCTCGATGCCATCGAGCGTATCGAACGCGTCATCGCCTTCCACGTCGTCGTCAAGGGCGGTCGCGCCCTGAGCGCTGCCGAAAAGAAAACTGTGGCCGGCCTGCTGCATGACCGCATGACGGATTCCGTGCTGCCTGGTTTTGAAGCTGCTGGCGAACTGTTCCGCCACTTCGCGCCGAAGCCGCTCAATACCGTCGATGTGCTGGCCGGTGGCAAGGCGGCGCTGGTCGCGGCCAATGGTTCGCTCGGCCTGGCCCTGTCGGACGACGAAATCGATTACCTGCTCGAGATCTTCACGAGCGCCGGCCGCAACCCGACCGATGTCGAACTGATGATGTTCGCCCAGGCCAATTCCGAGCATTGCCGCCACAAGATTTTCAATGCCTCCTGGGTGATCGACGGCGAGAAGAAGGACAAGACGCTGTTCGGCATGATCCGCGAAACCCACGCCGCCGCGCCGCAAGGCACGGTGATGGCCTATGCCGACAATGCCTCGATCATCGAAGGCGCGAGCATCCAGCGTTTCTATCCGGATGCCGACCGCGGCTATTCCTACAAGGAAGAGCTGACCCACATCCTGACCAAGGTCGAGACGCACAACCACCCGACGGCCATTTCGCCTTTCCCCGGCGCGTCCACCGGTTCGGGCGGCGAAATCCGCGACGAAGGTGCGACCGGCAAGGGTTCCAAGCCGAAGGCCGGCCTCTGCGGCTTCTCGGTCTCCAACCTCAATCTGCCGGACATGCCGCAGCCTTGGGAAAAAGCCTACGGCCGCCCGTCGCGCATCGCCTCGGCGCTCGACATCATGCTCGAAGGCCCGATTGGCGCTGCCGCCTTCAATAACGAATTCGGCCGTCCGAACCTGACCGGCTATTTCCGCACCTATGAACAGGATGTCGCCGGTCTGGTCCGTGGCTATCACAAGCCGATCATGATCGCCGGCGGTCTGGGCAGCATTCAGGCCGAGCAGTCGTTCAAGGACGAAACCTTCCCGGTCGGCACCCAGTTCGTGCAACTGGGCGGCCCGGGCATGCTGATCGGTCTGGGCGGCGGTGCTGCCTCGTCGATGACGGCCGGCAGCAATGCCGAAGACCTCGATTTCGCCTCGGTCCAGCGCGGCAACCCGGAAATCCAGCGACGGGCGCAGGAAGTCATCGACCGCTGCTGGCAGATGGGCAAGAACAATCCGATCCTGTCGGTGCACGACGTCGGTGCCGGCGGCGTCTCCAACGCCCTGCCGGAACTGGCCCACTCGGGCGGCGTCGGCGCCGTGTTCGATCTGCGCAAGGTGCCGACCGAAGAGCCGGGCATGTCGCCGGCCGAAATCTGGTCCAACGAATCGCAGGAACGCTACGTGCTGGC
>CAIYYE010000539.1 GCA_903930395.1 uncultured beta proteobacterium | reverse complement strand
GGACGAGATCACCAGCGTCTTCATTCAGGAGAGTCGCGAGCAGCTTGCCGAGATGGAATCCGGCCTCTTGCAACTTGAACAGAATCCGGACGATCACGACAACATCAACAGCATCTTCCGCGCTGCTCACACCATCAAGGGCGGCTCCGGCGTCATTGAATGCCACTTCATCGAAACCTTCACGCACCGCGTGGAGAATCTGCTCGATGCACTGCGCAACAATGAATTGGCGGTTAGTCCCCCACTCGCCACGCTCTTGCTCGAATGTTGCGACCACATGGTCAGCCTGATCGACGTGTTGGCCGCTGAAGGCGAAAACCCCGATGCCGGGCTACAGGCCAGCGGCGACGCGCTGACCGAGCGCCTCAAGGAATTCCTCGACAGCATCGGCACCCCCGACATCGCAGCGGCCAATCTCACCCTGCAGGACAACACGGTTGAAGTCGAAACCTCCGGCGGCGGCATCGTTCTGACCGACAGCTGGCACATTTCTGTGCGATTTGGTGAAAACGTCCTGCGTGGCGGCATGGATCCGCTCTCCTTCATCCGCTACCTGTCGACCCTGGGCGAAATACTGGGCATCGAAACGATGACCGATGCCATGCCGGCGGCAGCCGAGATGGACCCGGAATCCTGCTACATCGGGTTCGAGATTCAGCTCCAGACCCGCAGTTCCAAGGCCGATATCGAACGCGTCTTCGACTTCGTCCGCGAGGATTGCGACCTGCGTATCCTGGCGCCGAACAGCAAGTTGTCGGAATACATCAAGCACATCCAGGAACTGCCCGAAGACACCATGCGCCTCGGGGAAATACTGGTCCGTTGCGGCGCCCTGACCCAGGCTGAAGTGGAACAAGGCCTGAGCGCCCAGAAAGTCTCGACCGACGGTGTCGATGCCGACGAGGAAAAGCCCCAGCCGCAACTCGGTGAAATCCTGATCGACAACAAGGTAGTGCACAAGGAAATCGTCGACGCCGCCGTCAGCAAGCAAGCCCAGGTCAGCGACAAGAAGGCCAAGGAAGCCCGCCTCGTGCGCGTCCAGGCTGACAAGCTGGACCAATTGATCGACCTCGTCGGCGAACTCGTCATTGCCGGCGCTTCAGCCAACCTGCTGGCCCAGAAGAGCAAGCAGGGGGATCTGGTCGAAGCCACCTCGGTGCTCTCCCGTCTCGTTGAAAACATCCGCGACTCGGCGCTGCAACTGCGCATGGTCCAGATCGGCGAGACCTTTACCCGCTTCAACCGCGTTGTTCGCGATGTCTCGAAAGAACTGGGCAAGGAAATCGAGCTGGTGATCAGCGGCGCGGAAACCGAACTCGACAAGACCGTGGTTGAAAAGATTGGCGACCCGTTGATGCATCTGGTCAGGAACTCGCTGGACCACGGCATCGAACCCACTGCCGTCCGGCTCGAACGCGGCAAACCGGCGTGTGGGCACGTCTCGCTCAACGCGTATCACGACTCCGGCAGCATCGTCATCGAAATCTCCGACGACGGCGGCGGCCTGAACAAGGAAAAGATCACGGCCAAGGCGCTGGAGCGCGGCATCATCCAGCCCGGCGAAACCCTCTCCGACAGCGAAATCGTCAACCTCATTTTCGAACCCGGCTTCTCGACGGTGGAAAAGGTATCCAATCTCTCTGGCCGGGGCGTCGGCATGGATGTCGTACGACGCAACATCCAGGGCCTGCGCGGTGCGGTCGACGTCGCATCGGTCGAGGGCGAAGGTGCCACGTTCACGATTCGGCTGCCGCTCACACTGGCCATCATTGACGGTTTCCTGGTCGGGGTAGACAAAGCAGCTTACGTCATCCCGCTGGACACAGTCGTCGAATGCATCGAACTCAAGAACCTGCCGAGCGACCGCAATTTCATGAACCTGCGTGGCGAGGCACTGCCTTTCATACGCCTGCGCGAGCTATTTGAAGTCCCGGGCGAATGCCCACCGCGGGAAAGCATCGTCGTCGTCCAGTTTGCCGGCCAACGCGCCGGTATCGTGGTCGATCAGTTGATGGGTGAATTCCAGACGGTGATCAAGCCACTCGGTGTCATGTTCCGTCACCTGCGGGGCATCGGCGGTTCAACCATTTTGGGCAGCGGTGAGGTTGCGCTCATTCTCGATGTGGCCGCATTGGTACACACCGTCAGCCAAAGCGAAGAAAGAAAACTGCTACCTGGAAAAACCCACCAGACAAGCACAGCACTACCAAACAATTAACGTATTGCACTTCAAGAAGGGGTAGATCATGTTCAAAAATCTGAAAGTCGGCGTCCGCCTAGGGATTGGCTTTGCGATCACGCTAGCTTTGCTGATTGTCATTTCTTCAATTAGTTACCTTCGGCTAAACGCGCTTAGCGAGGACATTGATTCGATGGCCAATGATCGCTTCCCGAAAGTGCTCCAAGCCAACAGCATTATCGATTCGATCAACGTTATCGCGCGACAATTGCGCAATGCCTATATCTTTACAGGCGCTGAGCAACAAAAAGCACTCGAAACCATTCCGGCTCAACGAAAAATAATCACGGAGAATTTCGAGAAGCTCGAAAAGACCATCCGGAGCGAACAAGGCAAAGAGATTCTCAAAAAACTCCTCGCAGCGCGCACGGCCTATGTTGCGTCACAAGACAAGTTTCTGGAGTTGCTCAAGGCAGACAAGCGTGCCGAGATTGTGACTTTGATGCAGGGCGAACTGCGCAAGACACAAAGTGAATATATTGCCAGCGTCAATTCCCTCATCGAATTTCAGATAAAGGCCATGGAGAAAACAGGCAAGGGCGCAGAGGATAGCGCTAGCGCTGCGGTCCGATTGATCGAGATTGTCAGTATCGTTGCAATTTTGCTCACCGTCGCATTTGCCTGGTTCATCACTCTCAGCATTACGCGACCAATCAATGAAGCGCTCAATGTGGCCAGTCGCATTGCCGATGGCGACCTGACGGTCAAGCTCGAATCCGACAGCAAGGACGAAGTCGGCCAATTGATGTCGGCCATGCAGAACATGATTGGCAAGCTGACCCAGATCATCGGCGAGGTACGCACCGCAGCCGACAACCTGACGAATGCAGCCGGCCAGGTATCTGCCACTGCCCAGTCGCTGTCCCAGTCGTCCAGCGAGCAGGCCGCTTCGGTCGAGGAAACCACGTCGTCGATGGAGCAGATGACCGCTTCCATCTCGCAAAATACCGAAAACGCCAAGGTCACCGACGGCATGGCCTCCACGGCTGCCAAGGAAGCTGCCGAGGGTGGCGAAGCGGTCAGCAAGACGGTCGACGACATGAAGAGCATTGCCAGCAAAATCGGCATCATCGACGACATCGCTTACCAGACCAATCTGCTGGCGCTCAACGCGGCGATTGAAGCGGCGCGTGCCGGTGATCACGGCAAGGGCTTTGCGGTGGTGGCGGCTGAAGTTCGCAAGCTGGCCGAGCGTTCGCAGGTTGCCGCGCAGGAAATCGGCAATCTGGCTTCGTCTTCCGTCAAGCAAGCCGAGCGTGCCGGCACGTTGCTGACCGAGATGGTGCCAACGATCCGCAAGACCTCCGATCTGGTGCAGG
>CAIYYE010000538.1 GCA_903930395.1 uncultured beta proteobacterium | reverse complement strand
GCGCCGATGCACTGAACGATTGAACCTTGACTCATATTCAAATCCCCAAAAATAAAAATCTACGCGTCACACCGCGGCGGCGCCGCTGACGATTTCCGAGAGTTCCTTGGTAATCGCAGCCTGACGGGCCTTGTTGTAAACCAGCTTCAAGTCGCCGATAACGGTCTTGGCGTTGTCCGAAGCAGACTTCATGGCAACCATCCGGGCGGACTGCTCGGAGGCCATGTTTTCTGCAACGGCCTGATAAATCAATGCTTCGACATAACGGATCAGCAGATCGTCGATCACAGCCTTGGCATCGGGTTCGTAGACATAGTCCCACTTGGTCTTGGCAGAACCGACGGTTCCACCGGACAGCGGAAGAAGTTGCTCGAACACCGGTTCCTGCTTCATCGTGTTGATGAAGCGGGTGTAGCCGATATACAGCGCATCGATTTCGCCATTCATGTAGGCATCAAGTTGAACCTTGACCGGCCCGATCAGCTTCTCCAGGTGGGGCGTATCGCCCAGCCCGGTGACGTGAGAGACGACCTTGGCGCCTGCGCGCTGCATGAAGCCGAGACCCTTGTTGCCGATGCAGGTAGCCTGCAGTTTCTTGCCCGCGGACTCGAATTCCTTCATCTTCGTGACAGCCAGACGAAGAAGGTTCGAGTTCAGACCGCCGCACAGACCCTTGTCCGAGGTGATCAGAACGATGCCGATGGCGGCTTGTTCACGATTCACCAGGAACGGGTGACGGTACTCGGTCAGAGCATGAGACAGGTTGCCTGCAACGCGCCGGATCTTCTCGCCATAGGGACGGGCAGCCCGCATCCGGTCCTGCGCCTTGCGCATTTTGGATGCGGCCACCATTTCCATGGCCTTGGTGATCTTGCGCGTGTTTTCGACGCTCTTGATCTTGTTGCGAATTTCCTTGCCGCTAGCCATGTAATTCTCCTAGCTAATCAGGCCCAGCTGCTCTTGAAAGCGACGATGCCTGCGGCAAGTTGCTTCTCGGAATCGGCGCTCAGATCAGCCGTGGACTCCATGGTGTTCATGAGGTCGGCACAGTTGGCCTTAAGGTAACCGATCATGGCCTTTTCGCATTCCAGGGCGCGCTTGACTTCGACATCGTCAAAATAGCCCTTGTCAGCTGCGTACAGCGTGACAGCCATTTCGGAGATGCTCATCGGCGAGTACTGTTGCTGCTTCATCAGCTCGGTCACCAGACGGCCACGCTCCAGCTGCTTGCGGGTGGCTTCGTCGAGGTCGGAGGCGAATTGAGCAAAGGCGGCCAGTTCGCGGTACTGAGCCAGGGCCAGACGGACACCGCCGCCAAGCTTCTTGATCAGCTTGGTCTGGGCAGCACCACCGACGCGGGACACGGAAATACCGGCGTTGATAGCAGGACGGATACCGGCGTTGAAGAGGTCGGTTTCCAGGAAGATCTGGCCGTCGGTAATCGAAATCACGTTGGTCGGAACGAAAGCGGAAACGTCACCGGCTTGCGTTTCGATAACCGGCAGAGCGGTCAGGGAACCGGTCTTGCCCTTGATTTCGCCATTGG
>CAIYYE010000537.1 GCA_903930395.1 uncultured beta proteobacterium | reverse complement strand
GTATTTGCAATTTTACGATTAATCACAAATACGCCTTTAAGGCTCGGCTTGTAGACTTGGGCTTCGGTGATGAGTTGCACCGTCTCGGCCGCTGCCCAAATGTCATAGGGGGAGGGCTGCACGGGGATAAGCACCACGTCGCTGGCGAGAATGGCGGAGCGGCCCAGCTCGTTCACGCGCGGGGCGCCGTCGATAACCACCACATCGTAGTCCTTGGCGATGTCGGGCAGTTCGCGGTGAAGGGTTGGCTTTGCCATCCCGACAACCGGGAAGAGGGGGGCGATATCGCGGGCGCTCGACCAGGCTAGGGCGCTGCCCTGGGGGTCGGCATCAACGAGGAGGACGCGGGCGCCGGATTTGGCGATAGTTGCTGCCAGATTCACGGCGATAGTCGTCTTTCCGACGCCGCCTTTCTGGTTTAGCACGCCGATGGTCATGGTCATGGGTCGGGTCGCCTTTCTGCATTTGTGGTTCGCCGGAAATACGATTCCACGCTTTTGCAGCGTTGCCCACGCATGGTTAATACATCGTGAAGGGCGGGGTGGCAGATTCGCCACACAATCGCAAAAGCGTGTTTCCGCAAATACGCTTTTGCGATGTGGTTGCTCTAGGTAGTGGACTCATAAGCGCGCATTTGGATACGAACTGAAGCGAGCATGACGGCTGCGAGGAAGTTTCGGGCGAGCTTGTCGTAGCGTGTGGCGATGCGCCTGAAGTGTTTGAGTTTGTTGAAGAAGCGTTCGATCAGATTGCGCTGACGATAGAGTTCGGCGTTGACCGAGCGCTGAACCTTGCGATCCCGCTGTGTGGGGATGTGAGCACGCCCGCCGGTGCTGGCGACCAGATCGACCAGATACTGCCAGTCATAGCCGCGGTCGGCGATCACGTCGCGAGCCCGCTTCGCCCCGTCCAGCAGAGCCGGAGCTGCTGCCTTGTCGGAGGCCTGGCCTGGGTCAGGAGCAGCCGGACGGGGAGGCCGTGCTCATCGACCAGAGCGTGGATCTTGGTGCTCAGTCCTCCACGAGAACGGCCGATGGCGTGATCCGGACCCCCTTTTTACCCCCGGCGGCATGTTGGTGCGCCCGGATGATGGAGCTGTCGATCAACTGCAGCGACTGCGGGGACTGTGCTGCGAGAGCCTCGAACATTCTCAGCCACACCCCCGCCTTCGCCCAGCGATTGTAGCGGTTATAGACCGTGGTGTAGGGGCCGTAGCGCTCGGGCAGGTCTCGCCACGGCGCCCCGGTCCGCAGGATGTGGAAGATACCGTTCAGCACCCGGCGGTCGTCGGTCCGCGCCACACCACGTGGCTTGTTGGGCAGAAGCGGGGAAACGATGGACCACTCCTGGTCCGACAGATCGAAGCGAGCCATGTTCAAACTCCTCTCGTTCAGGAGTTTGAATCACAACCGGCCTCCGACCGGAATCCCTTTATGAGTACACAACCTAGCACTACAGTTGCATTTTCTGCTGGGTTCTGAATCAATGGGCGACCATGATTCAGAACCTGATGACTGGTGGCGCATCGATTGAGGACACCCTGGCGCTGTGGGCGTCGTCGTTGCGGGAGGCGAAGCGCCGCATCCGCCCGCTGTTCACGCAAGATCGTGTAGCGACATCAGCAGGCCAATTCCTCGATGCCCTGCTGGGCAACGAGCCGCGCAAGACGGGCTGGATGCGCGCTGAGGCAGCGGGCGATGGCGGGCCATGGCGACAACAAGCCCTGCTGGGTCGCGGACGATGGGATGCCAACGCTCTGCGCGACATCGTCCGCGACTATGTCGTCGAGCATCTGGGTGATAACGACGCGATCCTCGTGATTGATGAGACAGGTTTTCTCAAGCAGGGCAAAGCTTCGTGCGGTGTGGGACGGCAATACACGGGGTCGGCTGGCAAGATCACCAACTGCCAGATCGGGGTGTTCGCATCCTATGTGTCGGACAAGGGCCACGCCTTTATCGACCGTGCGCTCTACCTGCCTAAAGCCTGGACGTCCGATCCGGACCGGCTGGCAGCCGCCCATGTGCCGGAGATTGTGGCGTTTGCCACCAAGCCGAGACTGGCGGTGGGCATGATCGCGGGGGCGATCACGGCCGGTGTTCCGTTCGCCTGGGTGGCCGCCGACAGCGTGTATGGCGTGGGCGAACTCGAGACAGCACTGCGTCGTGCCGGCAAAGGCTACGTCCTGGGCGTCAGCGCCAACCACTGGTTCGGGTCATGGAGCGCCGAGCTCGTTGTCGCAGGCGAAGCGAAAGACATTGCCCAGGCTCTGCCCACCGAGTTCTGGAAGCGCCTATCGGCCGGGCATGGCACGAAGGGCGAGCGGCTCTATGATTGGGCTTACTGCCCGCTGGCCGATCTCGATGCTGCCGAATTCGACGCCCCGGTTCCAGGCCTGTGGACCCGCGGCATGCTGATCCGGCGCAGCCTCGCAGATGGCGAACTCGCCTACTTCACCACCTGGTGCCCCAGAGGAACTCCCATCGAGACGTTGGTCCGGGTCGAGGGCGCACGCTGGCGTGTCGAGGAAGGCTTCGAGACCACCAAGAACGAACTCGGCCTCGACCATAACGAAAGCCGCTCCTGGCATGGCTGGCACCGGCACGTCTCCCTTGTCATGCTCGCCTATGCCATCATGGCCGCCGTTCGGTATCAGGCCAACGCCACAACGCCGAAAAAAACGATGCGGTCGCCACGGCAAAGCTTATCCGGTGGTCGGTTCAGGAAGTCCGCCGCCTCGCCGTGAAGCTCGCACAGCGCCGTATCCCAACCGCATACATCTTCGCATGGTCCGTCTTCCGACGCGCCCATCAAGCCGCAGCCCGTCAATCGCATCTCAAATTGAAAATGCAACTGTAGTGCTAGGCCGTGTGGACAAAGAGGATTGAACGAACCCGCTGACGCGGGACTGGCGTGTGCGTATGGCTGGGATGGTCTTCTGATGGGAAGGTTTGGTTGC
>CAIYYE010000536.1 GCA_903930395.1 uncultured beta proteobacterium | reverse complement strand
GGCGTCTTTTCGACAGAAAAAGGCGGGCAGGAGCGGTTGGCCGAGTTGAAGGCCAAGGGTGTCCGGTCAGCGGCGGTCTCGCCTCGCCCCGGCAAGGACGCGCAGGTGACGGTGCTGGCCAGGGGGCCGGCCAGCGAAAAGGCAGCCCTGCTTGGTGCGGTCGGCCAGGCCTTGCCCAAGGCCGAGGCGCTAGCCTGTAAATGAGCCGGTTTGTCGTCGGGCTGACAGGCGGGGTAGGCAGCGGCAAAAGCACTGTCGCCGATCTGTTCGTCGAGCAGGGTGCAGGCTTGGTCGACACCGATGCCATTGCCCATGAGTTGACGGTTGCCGAGGGGCTGGCCATGCCTGCACTGATCGCCGAGTTCGGCCCGGCAATCCGGGCGGCGGATGGCGCCCTCGACCGGGCGGCCATGCGCCAGCTGGCTTTTGCCGACCCTTCGGCGCGCCGAAGGCTTGAAGGCATCCTCCATCCTCTGATTCGCCAGATATCTGGCGAGCGCTGCCGGGATGCTGGTTCACCCTACGTCATCCTGGCCGTTCCATTGCTCGTCGAATCCGGAAACTACCGCGAGCGCTGTGACCGCATCGTCGTGGTCGATTGTCCGGAAAGCCTGCAAATGAAGCGGGTCATGGCGCGCAACGGGCTCTCCGCAGAGCAGGTCGGGGCGATCATGGCGGCGCAGGCGACGCGCCAGCAACGGCTCGCTGTCGCCGACGATGTCGTGCTCAACGATGGCGAGCGGACAAAGATTCGGCAACAAGTCAAAGTCCTGCATGCAAACTATCTAGCACTTTTGGCTGAAAAACTTAAAGCTGGCTGTTGAGATTTGCATGCAAATGGCTCAGAATAAACAAAATTTTCCGTTTTCTCGGACACCGCCCGCGTGATTACCTACGAATACCCGTTCAATGAGCGCATCCGCACGCTGCTGCGTCTGGAGGATCTGTTCGAAAAAACGGCGTATTTTGCCCAGGAAGAGGGATCCCTGGAGCACCACACGGCACTCCTTTCCCTGTTTGAAATCCTCGAGGTGGCCGGTCGTGCCGACCTCAAGATGGACCTCATCCAGGAGCTCGAGCGGCAGCGGCAAACCCTGCTGGCTTTTCGCAACAATCCCGAAATTTCCGAAGAGGCGCTGTCCGGCGCCCTTTATGAAATCGAACAGTCGTCCGCTGCCTTGCTCGGCATGACCGGCAAGATTGGCCAGTATCTGCGTGAAAACGACTGGCTCATGGGGATCAAGAGCCGGGCCGCCATTCCCGGTGGCGTCTGCGAATTTGACCTGCCCTCCTACCACTGGTGGCTGCACCGTGCCGCCGATGTCCGGCGCGTCGCCCTCGAGGGCTGGACCAAGCCGATGCTGCCCCTGCGCGATGCAGCGGCCATCGTCCTCCGCCTGCTCCGTTCCAGTGGTCGGGCCAAGGACTACACGGCGACCAACGGCCACTTCCAGCTCAATCTCGGTGGTTCGGCCGCGCAGATGGTGCGCGTTACGGTCGGCGTCGATGAGCAGGCCATTCCCGAAGTCAGCGCCAACAAGTATTTCCTGAACATCCGCTTCACCAAGCCGCCGGCCGGCGAACTCAAGGCGCGTGGCTGCGAGTGCGATGTGCCTTTTGCCCTGACCTTCTGCAATCTCTGATGGCTGTACGCAAGGTCCGCTGTCCGCAATGCGGCAAAGATGCCGTCTGGGCCCCCGAAAATCCGTGGCGCCCCTTCTGTTCCGAACGCTGCAAGCAGATCGATCTTGGTTGCTGGGCCAGCGATTCTTACCGGATTCCGGTCAAGGAAGACAGTAACGATCCGGGTTTTGACCCGGATCCTACCAGCCACGCATAAGGGCAATGCCGTGCGCGCCGTGGGTCTGCGCGTCGGCCAACATCTCCGGCTTCATCCCACCGAGCGCCAGCGTTGGCAGCGTATTGCCGGCCAGTTGTCGGGCAAATTCCGGCCAGCCGAGTCCTGATGCTTCCGGGTGCGTCGGCGTCGCCAGCACCGGGCCAAGCAGGGCGTAGTCGAGGCCGAGTTCGCCGGCGCGGGTGATTTCAGCCGCGTCATGGCAGGAGGCGCCGACCCAGGCGAAGTCGGGTCGCTGCGTGCAGGCGAGCAGACGTGCGGCTGACAGGTGCACGCCATCGGCGCCGACTTGGCGGGCGATTGCCTCGTCGTCGTTGATGACGACCAGCGCGCCATGGCCGCGGGCCAGACGGCAAACGGCTTCGGCGAACCACAGGCGTTGCGCCGGCGGCCAGCCCTTGTCGCGTATCTGGATCAGGCGCAGGCCGCCACTGAGGGCTTCTTCCAGGCGTTCGAGCTGGCGTTCGGTGCCTTCCTGCTCGGCATTGGTGATCGCCATCATGGTCGGCAGCGACAGGGCTTTGAGGATGGGATCGTTAGCCGGGAGGATGGGCGCGACGGTTGCCGCTGCTCCGGGTTCTTGCCACTCGACCGCCGAGTGTTCAAGCGGTGCCGTGATGCCGATTTCGCCTTCCCAGGCCGTGACCCGCCAGAAGTTCAGGCGCACCGTAGCGTGTGGGTAGGTGAATTGCCGGGTCAACCAGGGCGAGCAGACGGTGACGGTGATGCCGAGTTCTTCCTGGAGCTCGCGGATCAGTGCGGCGCGGACGGTTTCGCCAGGTTCGACCTTGCCGCCGGGGAATTCCCAGTAACCGGCGTAGACCTTGCCTTCGGGGCGCTGGGCGAGCAGGAACTCGCGGCCATCGGCGCGCAGCATGACGGCGGCCGCCACTTCAACGATCTGGCTCACTTGTTTTTCTTTCCGGCAGGCTTCTGGCGCCCGGCCAGGTCGCGGGCGAACTGCCAGGCGACACGGCCGGAGCGTGAGCCGCGGCTGAGGGCCCAGTTCAGTGCCTCGCGCTCGCTGGCGGCGATGACGTCGTCGCTGACGCCAAGCTGGCGCGCCCAGTGGTTGGCGATGTCCAGATAGTCGTCCTGGCTGAAGGGGTAGAAGGAAATCCACAGGCCGAAACGCTCGGACAGCGAGATTTTTTCCTCGGTTGTTTCGCCAGGGTGGATTTCGTCGTCGACGCGATGCGTTTCGAGATTCTCCGAAAAATACTCGGGCATCAGGTGGCGACGGTTCGACGTGGCGTAGATCAGCACGTTGTCGGGGGGCGCGGCAATCGATCCGTCGAGCACCGACTTCAGGGCCTTGTAGGCGGTTTCCCCAGCCTCGAAGGAGAGGTCGTCACAGAAAATGATGAATTTCTCCGGGCGCCCGTCGAGGAGATCGACGATATCGGCCAGGTCGATCAGGTCTTCCTTGTCTACCTCGATCAGGCGCAGCCCCTTGCCCGAATATTCGTTGAGCACGGCCTTGACCAGCGAGGATTTGCCGGAGCCGCGGGTGCCCGTCAGCAGCACATTGTTGGCGGTTTTGCCGGCGACGAACTGGCGCGTGTTGGCGATGATGCGATCCTTCTGGTCATCGATGTTCTCGAGATCGCTGAGCCGGATCGGATGGGGATGACGCACGCCCTGCAGCCAGCCCCGACCGTTGCTCTTGCGCCAGCGGAAAGCGACGGCAGATGGCCAGTCCGGCAGTTGCGGGGGCGGCGGCAAGACGGCTTCAAGGCGGCCGAGCACAGCTTCGGCACGGGCGAGCAGGCGTTCAAGGGGCAGGGTGTTGGGCATGGCGGCAGGTATACTTCGCAGCAAATTGCGAACTCTAGCGAAACCCATGCGAAAAATCCAAGCGGCAGTTCTTTTATTTATCACCCTGTTGGCCGGCTGTTCGACTGTGCCGCCCAGCGTCGCGCCGGCGACCTGCGCCCCTTGCCCGGCCTGCGCGGCGTGCCCGGTGCCAGAGCCAGTCGTGCCGACGCCGGCCCCGGCCACGCCACCCGCCTTCTCGCGCAGCTTGCAGCCGGCCGCCTGGGCTGACCTGCCCGGCTGGTCGGCCGACGATGTTGGTGCTGCCTGGCCGGCCTTCATGCAATCCTGTCGCGGTGTCGCCAGCAAGCCGCATGGTCCCGGCTGGAAGCGCGTCTGCGACCTGGCGCGGGCGGCGGATGGCAAACCGGGCCATGACTCGCGACGTTTCTTCGAGCAGCATCTGAAACCCTATGCCGTGACCGGCGGCGACGGTGCCAGCAGCGGCATGATCACTGGTTACTACGAGCCGCTGCTGCAGGGCAGCCGGACGCGGAGCAAGGGCTTCGAGCAAGCCGTGCGCGGTGTGCCGGACGACCTGCTGACCATCGATCTGTCGGCTGTCTTCCCGGAACTCAAGGACAAGCGCGTGCGCGGCCGTCTGGAGGGCAACAAGGTCGTCCCCTACTGGTCTCGCGCGGAAATCGCCGCGCGTGGGGAGAAGCTGCCGGGGAAACCCCTGCTCTATGTCGACGACGCCGTCGAACTCTTCTTCCTCCAGGTCCAGGGCTCAGGGCGCGTCCGCTTGGCCGACGGCAGCGTCGTTCGGCTCAATTATGCCGATCAGAACGGGCATCCTTACCAGTCCATCGGCAGGGTGCTCGTCGAGCGCGGCGAACTGAAGCTCGAAGAAGCCTCGATGCAGGGCATTCAGGCCTGGGCGCGGGCCAATCCCGCGCGTCTCGATGGATTGCTGAACGCCAATCCGAGTTACGTTTTCTTCCGCGAGATGGCGAACAGTCAGGGCGGGCCCATCGGTGCACTGGGTGTGCCGCTCACCGCCGAGCGCAGCATCGCCATCGATCCCCGCTCCGTGCCGCTGGGATCCCCGGTCTTCCTGGCGACCACGCAGCCGAATTCGGTCGTGCCGATGAACCGCCTGGTCATGGCCCAAGATACCGGTGGGGCGATCAAGGGTGCGGTGCGCGCCGATTTCTTCTGGGGCTTCGGCAAGGAAGCCGGGGAGCGGGCTGGTCGCATGAAACAAAGCGGTCGTCTGTGGGTCTTGCTGCCACCTGAGCTTGCCCCGAAGTAATGCACTGGCGCACCGTGGATGAGCGTTCCATATATTTTTGCACCAATTTAGTGCGATTGTTTGCGCCATGCTATTTTTAACGCACTGATTTGACACATTATTTACGCACTGGAATGGTGCTTGCTTTCGGCTTTCCCATTCTTTTATTGGGGGGCGGTTATGGAAGCATATCAATCCAGTAGCAACACCTTGTTCATTTTACTCGGCGCCATCATGGTGCTGGCCATGCATGCGGGCTTTGCCTTTCTCGAAGTCGGCACCGTTCGCAAAAAGAACCAGGTCAATGCGCTGGTCAAGATTCTGAGTGATTTTGGCGTATCGACCGTGGCCTACTTTTTCGTTGGCTACAGCGTCGCCTACGGTGTCAATTTCTTCAGCGGCGTTGAGACGCTCATGGAAAAGAACGGCTTCGAGCTGACCAAGTTCTTTTTCCTGCTGACCTTTGCGGCAGCGATTCCGGCCATCATTTCCGGCGGCATTGCCGAGCGGGCCAAATTCAACCCGCAACTGATCGCCACCTTCGTCCTGGTCGGTTTCGTCTATCCCTTCTTTGAAGGCATTGCCTGGAATCAGGCCTTCGGCATCCAGGCCTGGCTCAAGGCCACATTCGGTGAGGAGTTCCACGACTTCGCCGGCTCCGTCGTCGTCCATGCCATGGGTGGCTGGATTGCACTGCCGGCCGTGCTCCTCCTCGGTGCGCGTTACGGACGCTACAACAAGGACGGCCGTATTTCGGCCCACCCGCCCTCATCCATCCCCTTCCTGGCGCTGGGTGCGTGGATCCTGATTGTCGGCTGGTTCGGCTTCAACGTCATGAGCGCCCAGACTCTCGACAAGATCACTGGCCTGGTCGCCCTCAACTCGCTCATGGCCATGGTCGGCGGCACGCTGGTGGCACTGGTTGCCGGCAAGAACGACCCCGGCTTCCTGCACAACGGCCCGCTGGCTGGCCTGGTTGCTGTCTGCGCCGGCTCCGACCTGATGCACCCGATGGGTGCGCTGGTCGTCGGTGGCGTGGCAGGCGGGCTTTTCGTCGTCATGTTCACCCTCGTCCAGAACCGCTGGAAGATCGACGATGTGCTCGGCGTCTGGCCGTTGCACGGCATGTGCGGCGCCTGGGGCGGCATCGCAGCGGGCATTTTCGGCACCAAGGCCTTTGGCGGCGCGGGCGGCATCGCCTTCATGCCGCAACTGATCATGACCGCCATGGCCATCGGCGTTGCCCTGACCGGCGGGGTTCTCGTCTATGGCACGCTGAAGGCGACCATGGGCCTGCGCCTCGATCAGGAAGAAGAATACGAGGGCGCCGACCTTAGCATCCACCGCATCACCGCAACGCCGGAGCGCGAGCCGAACTGGTGATCAGTGATCGCAATAAATAAAGTCTGTCGGACCAAGGTTGAAAGCCCCGCCGTTGTGCGGGGCTTTTTTCTGATTGCTCGGACCTGACGTTCGTCGCCAGCTAGCCGAGCGTTCACCCTGGTGGAACAAGTCACAGCGCCTGCCGGCGGCGCCGGTCTTTGCGCTTGCGCTCGCCGGGGCGTCCGCCCGCGTCGTCGCGTCTATCCTGCCCGTTACGGCGTTCGGCAAAGCGCACCCGGTCGTTCCTGCCGATTTCGGCAAGCCAGCGTATGCCTTCCGGGTCGATGTGATGGACGGCCGAGAAGTCGACGATCAGTTCGTCGAAACGCCTGTCGTTGTTGGCGCGATGGTAGAGCGACTCGATTACCGGCAGCGAACCATAATAGATATTTCCCCGGATGCGCAGCACGTTGCCTTCCAGGGTGACGTTCGGGTGGGCTTTCTCCCACTTGGCGTAGACCAGGGCCAGCAGCGAGCCGCAAATGACGGCGCCGAAAAGGCCGAAGACGTGCACCGACAGGAAGGATGCGCTGAAGACGATGGCTTCTGGCCGGTGCTGGAAGTGGGCCTTGATGTCCGACCAGTCGATCATGTTGGCACCGACCACCATGATGATCGCGGCCATCGCCGGGACCGGGATGATCGCGATGTATTCACCGAAGAAGCCAACCAGCGCCAGCAGGAACAGCGCCGACGAGGCGGCGGCAAGCCGGCTGCTGGTATTCATTGCCTGCATCAGAGACATCCGGTTGAAGGATGCACAGGTTGGCAACGCCGAGATGAACGGCAGCACGCAGTTGCTTACTGCGTCGGCGAAAATGCCATGGCGGGCATCGACGAACTGGCCGCTTTTGCGGTTCATCAGCCGCATCGCCGCAACCGTCTGGAAGAGGCCGAGCAGTGCGAGCGTAATGGCCCCGGGGATAATGCTGATGATGTCCGGCATCGCCTCCTGGCTGAGCAGCGGCAGCGACGGATACACGAAACCGGCCGGCGAGATGTTCGCCGTCTGCTCGACCAGCGTTTCGCCAATGCCAAGATGCGCATTCAGGTACTCCGAATACAGTGTGCCGGCGATGATGCCAAGCAGGATCGCCCAATTGCGCAGCGCCTTGAACTGGCGCGTGATGACGGTGACCAGCAGGGTGATCAGGCCGATGTGGATGGCGTGCATGTTGCCGATTTCGAGTACCGCCAGGAAACTCTGCCAAGCGATCCACAGCCGCCATTCAACCTGCGTATTGACGGGCAGTCCGGCAAATGGCGGGAAGGATTTGAAGATCATGTAGAGGCCGATGCCGCAGATCATGCCGTTCGCTACCGGTTCGCTGACGAAGTCGAGGAAGCGGCCGAGTGGCCGAATCGCCAGGAATAGCAACTGGATCATCCCGGCGAGGAGGAACAGCGTCAGTGCGTAGCCGATGTAGTCGGGCCCGAACTGCGGTGCTACAGGCAGCAGCGTGACGCCGATGACGGCTGACTGGGTGCTGTTGGGCCCGCCGTGAAAGACTCGCGAAGGATTCAGCAGGGCGGTGAACAGCACGCCCCAGACGGCGCAGTAAATGCCGAAATACGACGGTAGTCCAGCCAGCGTGGTCGAGAAGGCAACAGCCTGGGGCAGTACGACAATGGCGAGGGTGAGGCCGATCAACAGTTCGTTGCCGATCGGGCCGGCCCGCAGCGTCAGCCATGTGGACACAGCCTGCCTCATGTCCCGGTGTCCCGGGGGGCGTCGTGCCCTTGCCAGGTGTCGACAGCCTGGATCAGGGGGGGCATGACACGCATCATGAGCTGCTGCCACAAGGCCGCAAGTGGCCCATCCTTGTCGCCGGCCGGGCGCGGCATGTTGCTGACGTAAAAGGCAATGTCGCGGCAGTCCTGCTTGCTCAGCGAGCCCTCCTCGCCGAGCGGCATGTTGCGGCACAGAAAGCCCGGCAGGATCGTCGAGACGAAGGAGAAGTTGTTGCGTGACTGCTGGTTGAATGCATTCGGCCCGGCCACCGCCGGGTATTGCATCTTGCCGTCGACGACCGTGCCGAGCCCCTGCGGGCCGTGGCAATGGGCGCATTTTTCCTTGTAGCGCGCGGCGCCGCGGACGTAATCGTCGCCGCGTTTCAGGGTCGATGAGGCCGTTACCTCGTCGATGCCCTGTTCGGCATAGTGGTTGCCAAAGCGCAGGTCGAGCGCTGCGGCGAGGAAGCGGCTGTAGGCGGTAACGTCGCGGATCAGGTCGTCGGCGACGTTTGGTTTGTAGCCGTTCGACGAGTTGATGTAGCACTGCATCTGGCGTAGCTCATAGGGCAGCAGGATGCCGGTAAACTGGTCGTACATGTCGGCCATAACCCACGATGCGGCAAGGCTCAGCGAGCCGGCCTGCGGTGCGCCGGCGGCAGTTTGCTTGTCGCCGATGCCCTGGTGGCAGTGGTCGCAGCTGGTGTGGGTGCCACGGACGAAACGCGTCGAATTCCAGCGTTCGCGCGCCGGGTCGGCAGCGAGCTGCCCCTGCAGGTCGTCGATAATGTTGCAGCCGCGCTGGATCGCACGCACGTCTTCGGTGCTGTAACCCCGTTTGATACTTGCTTGCCCGCTATGTGCCAGGGCGTAGGGTGAGGTGTAGCTGGCCCCCGCCGCAAGCCCGTAGCGGGCAAGTTTGTCGGCGCAGCCCGGAGTCAGCTTCACCGCCTGCTCGCGGATATGTGCGCGCTCGTCGTGGCGTGCCTGCGCGAGGATATACAGTGCGAGCAGTGTGCCGATCAGCAAGGCGAGCCGAGCTGCCTTTCCCCAGCCCGTTGCGAGCAGCTTCATGGTGCTCCCTCGGTGGCGCCTTCGCCGAGCTGCAGGTGATGGGCGACCATGCGCGCGAAGATACGGATGTCGCGGACCGCCGGGTCGTAGATCGTCGGCACGAAGCCATCCAGATGTGTCGCATAGCAGCGCTGAACGTGTTCCTCGAAGGATATGCGGCGGCCGAGGCGCGCATCGAAGCGGTCGCCGCCGGCAAAGGCGTAAGCGAGTGACTCGGCGCTATGGCAATTGATACAGGCATTCGGGTGATCGGACCCACGCTTGCGCGTGAAGCGCCAGGCGTATTGGTGCGTGTGGTGCACGAGGTTGTAGCCGTTCTGGATCGCCCGCACGAAATATCCGTCGCGGCCGAAGGTGTCGACTTCGTAGGCTTGCCGAAAGGCTTCCCAGCCGGCTTCCGGCTTGCCGTGCGGCGAGAAAACCGGGCGGCCGGAACCCAGATGTGCCCACAGCGCGAAGCCGATGATGATGGCGGCGGCCACTGCGCCGCGCAGCACGATGGCGAGGCGCGCCCGGCGCGCGGCACGACGCCGCTCGTTTCCTGCGGCGAGGGCGGCGTCCGGGGCGCTATCCATCGGTCAGCAGCGTCTCATGGCCCCAGGGGGGCGGTGCTTGTGTCAAGCGGGTGAGGAAGGCGGTGAAATGCTCGGTGTCAAGTGGGAGCGAGAGCAGGTAGCCCTGCAGATAGTCGCAGCCCAGACTCTGGAGGAATTCCAGCTGGGCGGGGGTTTCGACGCCCTCAGCAACGACCTTCAGGGAGAGGCTGTGCGCCATCGCGACGATGGCGCGGACCAGGGCGGCGGCATTGGCGTCCTCGCACAGCGGGGCAACGAAACTGCGATCGATCTTCAGTGTGTCGAAGGAGAAGCGACGCAGGTAACTGAGCGACGAATAGCCGGTGCCGAAGTCGTCGAGGCTGAAGCGCAGCCCTTGAGCGTGCAAGTGCCCCAACACCGTGTTGATCTGTTGGTGGTCGTCGAGCAGGATATTTTCGGTGATCTCGAGTTCCAGCGCCTGCGCCGGCAGCGCGTTGTCGTCGAGAACACTGCGAATGAGCTGCTGGAGGTCCTCCCGCAACTGAACCCGCGCGATGTTGACCGCGACGTAGCCCGGCGCAAGCCCCGCATTCATCCAGCGGCGCAACTGCCGGCCGGTCTCGCGCAGCACCCACTCGCCGATCGCGACGATCTGGCCGGTGCTCTCGGCGATCGGGATGAAGGTCGCCGGGCTGATCAGGCCTCTTTCAGGATGCTGCCAGCGCAGCAGAGCCTCGGCGCCGACATAGGCACCGTCTCCGGCGCGGAAGATCGGCTGGAACACGAGATGAAGTTCGTTGCGGGCAAGGACCTTGTTCAGATCCTGTTCGAGTTGCAGACGTTCGCGTACCTGAGCATTCATTTCCGCGGTGAAGAAACAGATCGACTGTCGCCCGGGCTTCTTCGCCTGGTACATGGCGTTGTCGGCATTGGCCATCAAGACCTCGACCGTCTCGCCGTCGTCCGGGAATAGCGCTATGCCGATACTGCAATGGGCGACTACTTCGCGCCCGTCCAGAGTGACTGGTGCCGAGACTGCCTCGAGCAACCTGTCGGCGACGTCTCGCGCATCGCTGGCCTGGCCGAGTCGCGGCAGCAGCACCAGGAATTCGTCCCCGCCAAGGCGTGCCAGCGTGTCCTCGTCGCGCAGGCAGGCGCGGATGTGGGTGCTGACATGCCCGAGCAATCGGTCGCCGACGGCGTGTCCCATCGTGTCGTTGACGATCTTGAAGTCATCCAGATCAATGATCATCAAGGCAAAGTGTTGTTGCTGGCGGCGTGCTGAGTGAATCTCCTGCTGCAGCCGCTCGACACCCAGCAAACGGTTTGGTTGTGCGGTCAACGAATCGTAGTTGGCCTGGTATTGCAGCTTCGCCTGTTCGCGCTGGATCTCGCGCGTCATTTCGTTAAAGGTTTCGCCAAGGCGCCCGAGCTCGTCTCCATTCGTCACCGGAACCAGCGTGAATTCGCCGCGGCCGAGGTCCTGCGAGACCTTGATCAGGCGCTGTACAGGATGCATTACGCTGTATTTGAACACCAGGTAGATCGCGGTGCACAGGAACAGGATGATCGCAGCATAGATGGTGAATTGCTGGATCAGCTGTTCGCGCGCCTTGGTTGTCAGCGCCTCGCGGCTCATGCCGACCCGCAGGCGGCCGAGTTGGCGCCCATCGTGGACGATCGGAAAGTCAATCGGAATCACGTCGGGCAGCTGGGCGAGCTGCTGGACCAGTGCCTTTAAGCGTGGCGGTGGCAAGTACTCAGGCGCCGGCCCGATGAGGCCAAGGACGCTGCGGACGTGCGCGTTGCTGCCGTTTACATGCGATGTCAGCGGTTGCTCGTCGTTGTCGACGATCACGCCATAAACGACATCCTGCTGTCGGCTGACCTCGCGCGCATAGTCGTTGAGTGTCAGAAAGTCGAGCCCGAGGATCGCATCGGGGCTGATCAGTGCAATCAAGTGGCCCAGTACGTGGCCGCGCTCATTGAGCTCCTGCTCGAGAATGCGGTTCTGGCTGTGCAGGAAAAAATAAGCGTTCAATGCCAGCGTGACCGAGAGAATTCCGGCCACCATGAGGATGAACTTGCTCGCGAGGCGCAACGAAACTCTCCGAGGTCAGCGCGGAATGGTCATCGCCGGCATGACCTTGCGAATGATGCGGCGGTGCGGATCGTAGTCGACGTCGCTGGCTGCACCGAAGCCGGTCATCTCGGCACGGGTGAGGATTGCACGTCCCTCCTCGCTTGCCTTGAGTCCGACCAGCAGCGCCTGGATACGCGCGCTGAGTGCCTTCGGCATGTCTTTGCGAACCGCCCACGGCAGATGCAGTATCCGCTCGGTCATGCCAAGGTGCGTGACTGAGCTGGTATCCATCGCATTGCGTACCACTGGCAGGTCGATAAGGATGTCGCCCGCCCCGCTCGCATCGGCCTTGCCGTGGAACAGCGAAATCAGCGAATTCGGTGGATTCTTCGAAAAAATGGTCTCGTAGTCGGTAGGTTGTAGTCCAGCCTGAAGCAAGAGATAGCTCGGCAGGATGTAGCTCATCATCGCGTCAGTGCCGCCGCCGAAAACGACTTTGCGCCCGCGCAGCTGACCGATCGCGCTGATGCCGCTGTCCTTGCGAACGTACAGCGCACCGGCCACGGTGCCGAGGCCGAATTCCTCGTTGTGTGCAATGACCCGGTATTTATCGGCAGAGCGGACGTAGTGGAACTGGTTGTAGTGAACAATATCGAAGCGCCGTTGCTCGACGCCATCCCAGAATGCGTCGAAATCCTTCGCGGTGACCAGTTGGAGCTCGCGGCCAAGCTCGCGACTGAGATACGCAGCCAGCGGCTCATAAAGTTCGGTCGTCAGCGTTGCATGGCGACGCGGGAATATTCCCATCACCAGCGGCGCATCCGCCGCACGGGCGCAGGGAATGGTCTGTGCGTCCAGGGTAAGGCCAAGCATTGCCAGCAGTCCGAGCACGACCCGACGACGACCAGGCTCGCCGCCCGCGCGATCGCGTTGGATCAACGCATCGGCGTTTTTGGCTACCACTGTATCTTTGGTTGCATCGGTCATGCCTGCTGTCTCGCTGAAAACCATCAAGGATGTTGAGTTCTGTGTTTTCTTTGGGAGTATCACCGTGCTTTTCAATTTGTGTCAATCAAGAGAGCGTTTGGCGTGATGGAAATGCGGCTCGGGGTTTAATTTTCAATTTTGAGGGAGATGTGATTTTCTTCACTGACTGACATTGGGCTTGGCGATATCTTGAAACCGTGACGGGGAGCGTGATTCCCGAAGCGATGCAGGAGCGAGGTGTGTAATGGTCGTCAAAAACGAGAAGCGAGTGTGCGGAGATCGCCGGGTCCGTGAATCCGGGCCGCCCAATGGCTGGCGCGAGCGTCGCAAGAGTGTCGAGCGGCGTCGCCTGGAAGTTGATGAAATTCCGTTTTCCGAATGGCTGGCCTATCGGCCGGTTCGCATGCCGAGCGAAACCGAAAAGTAATTGCAAGATTGAAATGGAAAAGGCCTCGCCGCTTGGCGAGGCCTTTTTGCTGTGGGCTGCCGGGGGGCTATTTTTCCCGTTCGTAAACCACGTCGGAGCGGCGATTTTCTGCCCAGGAGGCTTCGTCATGGCCGGGCTCTTTCGGCTTGCTGGCGCCCAGTGTCTTGATACCGACCTGCTTGTTGACAGCGCCGTGCGCAAGCAGGGTGGTGCGTACGTTGGCGGCGCGTTTCAGGCCGAGGCGTTGATTGTGTTCTGCCGTGCCGCGTTCGTCGGCATTACCTTCGATGCGTACGCGTGCCTGGGGGTGTTCGGCCAGGTAACGGGCATGAGCGCGTAGCGCCGGTTCGTAGTCAGCCTTGATGGCGGCGCTGTTGAGGTCGAAATAGACGCTGCGCTGGGTGCGCAGGCCGACCGGGTCGAGTTTGATCCTGGTTTCGCTGTCCGGGTTGGCAGCGATCGGCGTCGGCGTGGCAGGCGGGGATGTGCGACCAGGCTGCGCCTGTCTGGCGGGAGCCGGTGCGCCGAGCAGGGCGGGATCTACCTTGAGGGGGCCGCTTTGTGCCATTGGCTTTTCGGGCGGAATGTCGCCCTTGAAAGCGCAGGCGCTGAGCAGCACGGCGAACAGGAAAGCAAGGGGCAGGGAGGCGCGCATCGGATTTTCGGTAACGAGGGCAAGGCCGAATCATAGCCTCTTGGATGACCAGTGAATAGGGTGGGCGCTTGCCGCCCGGCTTGCCAAAATGGAGAAATTTTCGTTTTTAGAATAAGTAAATTCACATTTCATCTTTGTGGTTATAAGTGACTCGGATAAATTCGCATTCACTGCATTTGGAGCAAAGCCATGACCCGTGTCCGCCTATCCCTTGTTTCCGTACTTTTCTCGCTGCTGGCCAATGTCGCGCTGGCCGATGTTTCCCTGCTCAACGCGTCCTACGACGTGGCGCGCGACGTTTACAAGGATTACAACCCGATGTTCCAGAAATACTGGAAGGCGAAATCGGGTGAAAGTCTCGAACTGAAACAGTCGCACGGCGGTTCGACCAAGCAGGTGCGGGCTGTTGCCGATGGCCTGGAAGCCGACGTGGTGACCATGAACCAGGCCAACGACATCGAGTTCCTGGCCGAGAAGGGCCTGGTCGCCAAAGACTGGACCAAGAAATTCCCGAATAACGCCTCGCCCTATACCTCGGCCATGGTTTTCATCGTCCGCAAGGGCAATCCGAAGGCCATCAAGGACTGGTCGGACGTGGCTGCACCGGGCGTCCAGATGATCATTCCGCACCCGAAGAACACCGGCAACGGCCGCAACACCTATCTGTCGGCCTGGGCCTGGGCGCTCAAGCAGCCGGGTGGCAACGATGCCAAGGCGCAGGAATTCCTCGGCAAACTCCTCAAGAATGCCCCGCTGTTTGCCGCCGGTGGCCGCGATGCGACGACGACTTTCATGCAGCGCAAGATGGGCGACGTGCTGATCACCTTCGAGTCCGAGGCCGAAATGATCGCCAAGGAATTCGGCAAGGGCGAGTTCGAAGTGGTTTATCCCAGCCTGACCATGCAGACCGAGTTCCCGGTGGCGCTGGTTGAAAAGGTGGTGGACAAGAAGGGCACGCGCAAGCAGGCGCAGGCTTACCTGGAATACCTGTGGTCAAAGGAAGGCCAGGAGAATGCCGCCCAGAACTACCTTCGCCCGCGTGATGCCGAGCTACTCAAGAAATACGCCAGTTCTTTTCCGCTGGTGAAGACCTTTACGGTCGATGAGGTGTTTGGTGGCGCCAACAAGGCTTTCGCTGCCCATTTCAAGGATGGCGGCAGTTTCGACCAGATTTACCAAAGCAAGTAAATGGCTGCAAAAACGCATCGCGTGTTGCCCGGCTTTGGCCTGGCGCTGGGCTACACGCTGGTCTATCTCTCCATCCTGATCCTGCTGCCGCTCGGCGGCATGGTGCTCAAGGCCTCCGAGCTCGGTTTCGGGCAGATCATCGACATCGCCCTCGGCGAGCGTTCGCTGGCCGCGTTTCGGGTCACCTTTGGCGCCTCCTTCCTGGCTGCCGCGATCAACGCCTTTTTCGGCCTGATCGTCGCCTGGATACTGGTGCGCTACCCCTTCCCCGGGAAACGCTTTGTCGACGCGCTGGTCGATCTGCCCTTCGCCCTGCCGACCGCCGTTGCCGGCATCACCCTGGCCACCCTCTATGCCGGTAATGGCTGGCTCGGGCAGTACCTTGAGCCGCTCGGCATCAAGGTCGCCTACACGCCGCTCGGCATCGTCGTGGCGCTGACCTTCATCACGCTGCCGTTTGTCGTGCGCACCTTGCAGCCGGTGATTGAGGACATCGAAACCGAAGTCGAGGAGGCGGCCGCTTCGCTCGGTGCCTCGCGCTGGCAGACTTTCGTCAAAGTTATTTTTCCGGCCATTTTCCCGGCACTGCTGACCGGCTTCGCGCTGGCCTTTGCCCGGGCGGTCGGCGAATACGGCTCGGTCATTTTTATCGCCGGCAACCTGCCGCTGATTTCGGAAATCACCCCCTTGCTGATCATTTCCAAGCTGGAGCAATACGATGTGCTCGGCGCCACGGCGCTCGCCGTCGTCATGCTGGCCCTGTCCTTCATCCTTTTGCTGGCGGTCAATGTGCTGCAGTGGTGGACGGCCAATCGCCACAAGAACAGCGAGCCGCTCGAAGTCGCAGCGGCACGGGCGGGCGGGGTGACGGCATGAAGTCGACGCGCGCCACGCAGGAACCAGTCT